>JASHYG010000420.1 GCA_030043215.1 Gammaproteobacteria bacterium | reverse complement strand
CCGCACCTCGAGCACCAGCTCGTCGTGGACCTGCATGAGGAGCCGGGCCGGCGCGTCCTCCCGCCCGCACCAGGCATCGACGGCGATCATGGCGCGCTTGATGATGTCGGCGGCCGTGCCCTGCATTGGGGCGTTGATCGCGCTGCGCTCGGCATACTGCTGCAGCGAACGGTTGCTGGAGCGGATGTCGGGCAGGTACAGACGGCGGCCGTAGACCGTCTCGACATAGCCCGTCTCCCGCGCTCGCGCCCGTGTCTCGTCCATGAATCGCTTCACGCCCGGGTAGCGGGTGAAGTAGCGCTCCACGTACTGCTGGGCGGCGCCGCGCTCGATCCCGAGCTGGCGAGCCAGGCCGAAGGGCGACATCCCATAGATCAACCCGAAGTTGATGGTCTTGGCGAGCCGCCGCTGATCGCCGCTCACGGCATCGGGCGGGACGTTGAAGATCTCCGCGGCGGTGGCCCGATGCACGTCGAGGTCGCGCGCGAAAGCGCTGAGCAGGCCCTCATCGCCCGACAGATGCGCCATGATACGCAGCTCGATCTGCGAGTAATCGGCGGCGAGCAGCCGCGAGCCCGGCGGTGCGACGAAGGCCTGGCGGATGCGCCGGCCCTCCGCGGTCCGGATCGGGATGTTCTGCAGATTGGGGTCGGTCGAGGAGAGCCGTCCCGTCTGTGCGACGGCTTGATGGTAGCTGGTGTGCACCCGGCCGGTCTGCGGGTTGATCTGCTCGGGGAGCCGGTCCGTGTAGGTCGATTTGAGCTTGGCGAGCGTGCGGTAGTCGAGGACGATTCGCGGCAGGGGGAACGATGCCGCGAGCTCCTCGAGCACGTCCTCCGCGGTGGAGGGCTGCCCGGTCGGCGTCTTGCGCAGCACGGGCAGCCCGAGCTTCTCGAACAGGACCTGCTGCAGCTGCTTCGGTGACTCGATGTTGAGCTCGCAGCCGGCGGCCTGCTGCGCCTCCGCGAGGAGCTCGCGGAGCCGGACCGTGATCTCGCCGCTCTGTGCCCGCAGCTTCTCACCATCGATCAGCACTCCGCGGCGCTCCATGCGCATGAGCACGGGCACGAGCGGCTGCTCGATCTCCTCGTAGAGAGCTTTCAGCGCCGGCACGCCTTCGATCTTCGGCCACAGCGCCCGGTGCAGGCGCATCGTCACGTCCGCGTCCTCGGCGGAGTACTCCGCCGCGCGCTCGACCGGCACCTGGTTGAAGGTGAGCTGCTTGGCGCCGCGCCCGGCCACATCCTCGAACTTGATGGTCGAGACGCCGAGATACTTCGCCGCCGCGGAATCCATGTCGTGGCGGCTCGCGACGCTGTCCCAGACGTAAGACTCGAGCATCGAGTCGTAGCGCATGCCGCGCAGCTCGACGCCGTGATTCAAGAGGACGTGCGCGTCGTATTTGAGATGATGTCCGAGCTTCGCGCGGGCCGGATCCTCCAGGATCGGCTGCAGCGCCGCGAGCACGCGCTCGCGATCGAGCTGGGCGGGCGCGCCCGGATAGTCGTGGCACAGCGGAATGTAGGCCGCGTCCCCGGGCTCGATACAGAGCGAGACGCCCACGATCTGCGCCCGCATGTAGTCGAGACTGGTGGTCTCGGTATCGAAGGCGAAGAGTTCGGCGTCGCGCAGCCGGGCGAGCCAGCGCTCGAGATGCGCCCACTCGAATACCGTCTCGTAACGCCGCTCCAGCGTCGCGAGCGGCGCAGGCGCGCCGCTCGGACCGGAGGGCGCATCGACCGGTGATCTGGGCCGGGGGCCGCGGGGCCCCGCGGAGACTGGGCCGCCGAGCTCTCCTTGCGCTCCGGGCACGGCGCTCGGGGCCGCATCGCTGGCGACCGCATCGCCAGATGCCGCATCGAGCTGGCGCAGCAGCGATCGCAGCTCGTACCTCGCGTAGAGCTCGCGCAGCGCGTCGACATCCGGAGGCGACGGCCTGAGTTCCTCGATCGACACGGGTAGATCGAGGTCGGTGTGCAGGGCGGCGAGCTTGCGGGAAAGCTCGAGAATCGCGAGCCCCGCCCGCAGGTTCTCGCCCACCTTGCCCTCGATCTCGCCGGCGTGGGCCACGACGCCGTCGAGCGTCTGGTAGCGCGCGAGCCATTTCGCGGCCGTCTTGGGTCCGACCTTCTCGATGCCCGGGATGTTGTCGGAGGCATCTCCGACCAGGGCGAGATAGTCGATGATCTGCTCCGGGTAGACGTCGAACTTGGCCTTGACCCCTTCCCGGTCGAGCCGCGTGTTGCTCATCGTGTTGATGAGCGTGATCGAGTCGTTGACGAGCTGCGCCATGTCCTTGTCGCCCGTCGAGATCAGAACAGAGTGGCCTTCCCGCGCCGCACGGCACGCGAGCGTGCCGATCACATCGTCCGCTTCCACTCCCTCGATGCGGATGAGAGGCAGGCCCAGCGCGCGCAGGATCGCGAACAGCGGCTCGATCTGCGCCCGCAGGTCGCTCGGCATGGCGGGGCGATGCGCCTTGTACTGCGCGTAGAGGTCATCCCGGAACGTGCGGCCCGGCGCATCGAAGACCACGGCGACATGCTCCGGCCGCTGCTCCTTCATGAACTTGAGCAGCATGTTCGCCACTCCGTGCAATGCGCCGGTCGGTTCGCCCCGCGAGTTGGAGAGCGGGGGCAGCGCATGGAACGCCCGGTACAAATAGGACGAGCCGTCGACGAGGGTGAGGAGAGGGGAGGTAGTCATCCGTTGAGCGCGCGCGGCCGCGCCGGACCGTCAGTGTCCGGAGCTCGGGGTTGCGCTCGGCTGCGGGCTCGAGCTCGAGGGCTCAGCGGCGGGCGAGCCGGCGGAGGAAGAGGAGGACCCGGCGGAGGAAGAGGAGGACGATGAGGACGACGTCGAGGATGACGATACGGCCGCCGTCGACGATGACGATGCGCTCGTCGCGGCCCCGCGGGTGACGATCCGCGCGTTGTGGTCCGGGAGATAGAGCGGACCTCTCTGGCCGCAGCCCGCGAGCCCCGCGAGGCTGGCAAGTCCGGCAAGTCCAGCAAGTCCGGTGAGAACCGCGAGACCTTGCGCCACGACCGAGCTCTTCATCGCTCCATCATAACGTACGTGGGCCGCCGGCCGCGCTCAGCGCTTGAGCTTCTCCGCGACTCGATGGTAAGCCTCGCGAAACGGAATGCCCTCGGAGACGACGACCGCGTACGCCTCCTCCGCTGCGTGAATCGCGGGGTCGAGCTCGATGCGATCGGCGCGGAACCGTATCGCCTCGATTGCGGGAGGGAGGATGTCGAGCGTCTCGGCGGCAAGATCGATCCCGCGGAAGAGCGCAGGCTTGATGAGCTGCAAGTCGCGCTGGTACCCGGACGGAAGCTTCGCGAGGATGCCGAGAACCTCCGTGAGGCAGGCCTGTGCCGCTGCCGTACGGGCGCGTACCAGCTCGAACACGTCGGGATTGCGCTTCTGCGGCATGATGGATGAGCCGGTGGTGAAGGCCTCCGGCAGCTCGAGGAACCCGAACTCCCGCGTGTAATAGAGGAGCACGTCCGCGGCGAAGCGGCCGAGGTCCTGCGCGAGCAGCGTGAGCTCGAAGAGCAGGCTCGCCTCCGCCTTGCCGCGCGAGAGCTGCACGGCCGTCACCGGCTCGTGCGGGCCGGCGAAGCCGAGCGCGTGCGCGGTGGCCTCGCGATCGAGCGGCAGCCCGGGCGTGCCGTAGCCTGCGGCGGAGCCGAGCGGGCTGCCGGCAATGCGGCGCGTCACCGCGCGCAGACCCTCCGCATCGTCGCGGATCTCGGCCGCGAACCCCCCGGCCCACAGGCCGACCGAGCTCGGCATCGCCTGCTGCATGTGGGTGTAGCCGGGCAGCGGGGTGCCGGCGTGCTGCGCGGCGAGCGTATCGAGAGCCTGGGCCACGCGCTCCGCGCCGGCGGCGAGGTCCCCGATGGCGTCGCGCAGATAGAGCCGGATCGCGGTGAGCACCTGGTCGTTGCGCGAGCGGCCGAGGTGGACACGGCCTCCGGCAGGCCCGATCCGCTCCGTCAGCCGCCGCTCGAGGGCGGTCTGTCCGTCCTCGTCGGCGAGCTCGACGCGCCACAGGCCCCGCGCGTGCTCTTCCCCGAGGGCGAGGAGCCCGGCGCGGATGGCCTCTAGATCGGCCTCGGAGAGCAGCCCGCCGGCGCGCAGCGTCTGCGCGTGCGCGATCGAGGCGCGCACGTCGTAGCTCACCAGCCGCTCGTCGAGCTGATGGTCCTCGCCGGCCGTGTAGCGCAGGACGCGCTTGTCGAGCGGCGCGCCCTTGTCCCACAGCCTGGTCACGCGTGCCGCCTCACGCGCCCTGGAAGGCAGCGGGGTTCGTCCGGGCCGCGTCGCTCACCTGCTGCTCCGCGGCACTGAGGGCGTTCACGTCGGCGACGATCAGCGTTCCCGTCCCCTCGTTCGTGAACACCTCGCCGAGGATGCCCTCCGGCGCTTTGTACGATACGACGTGGACCCGGCGCACGCCGCCGCGTATCGCGGTCTCGATGGCCTTGGCCTTCGGCAGCATGCCGTCGAGGATGCGGCCCTCGACCCGCAGCCGCTCGAGGCCGCGCAGATCCGTGTAGGAGATGAGCGAGCCCGGATCGTCCACTCGCTCGAGGATGCCGGGAGTGCCCGTGCACAGAATGAGCTTCTCGGCGCCTAAGGCGGCGCCGATCTCCGCGGCCACCGTGTCGGCGTTGATATTGAGCAGCACGCCGTTCTCGTCTGCCGACAGCGGGCTCACCACCGGCATCAGGCCGCTGTCGAGGAGCTTGCGGATGACGGTCGTCTCGATGAAGTCGATGTCGCCGACGAAGCCGAAGTCCACCG
>JASHYG010000419.1 GCA_030043215.1 Gammaproteobacteria bacterium | reverse complement strand
TCACACCTCGGGCTCGACGACCGCCAGCGCTCGAATCGCGCGCGCAGCGGGCCGCCCGGCCCGCTCGAGTCGAGCCTCGCGATCCAGAGGCTCGCCTGCATATCGAGACGGTCTGGAGCGGGATGCCGCGGCCGAGCGCCGCGCCGCACGTGGCGGCCGCTCGCGGGCGCTCTCCGTCCCGAATGCGTAGAGGTAGTCGGCACAGAGCCTGACTCCATTCGCGGCATGCTTCTCGACGGTGTTCTCCGAGATGCCGAGCCGCGAGGCGATCTCCTTCTGCGACAGACCATAGAGCTTGCGCAGCGTCAGCACCTGACGGCATCGCTCCGGCAGGGATGCGATGGCCCCCGCGAGAAGAGTCAGCTCCTGCCGCGCGCTCAGCTGCTCGTACGCGCTGGGCCCCTCGTCTAAGATGCGCGCGGCGCCCGTTTCCGCCATCAGATCGCGGAAAATCATCCGTTCTCGGCGCAGCCACTCGAGCGCGACGTTGCGCGCCGCTGCGAACAGAAACGCATGGGGATGGCGAATGGCGACGAGCGCGCCGTCGGACAGGCTGAGCAGCCTCGCGTAGGTCTCCTGAACGCCGTCCGCCACATCGGAGCGCCCCCTCAGGTACCGCCGCAGGTAGGTGCGCAGCTGCCTCTCGTGCACGAGAATCTGCTGCGCGAACCAGCGCTGCCTGTCGAACTGGACCATGCCCCTCCCACACGGTCACCCGCTCGCCGTCGGCGTAGCGGCTCTCGCTCTTCCGAGCGAGCGACGGAGAATACTCGGCCATCCGCCATTGAGAAGTCAATGCGGACGCCAGCCCGCAGCGCCGGGCGTCCGGCCACGAGGCGCCCTTACTGGCAGCTCACGACGTGCTGCAGCACGTCGCGCCACTCGCACTGTCCGTGCGTGAGGTACCAGTGAAATGTGAGGGGAGCGTAGAAGAAGAACCCGGCCCAGAGCAGTACGCACATCGCCCCGAGTAGCGCCGTGCGCTGCGCGCAAAGCGCCGGCCAGCGCTCGGCGGCCTCCGCTGCGGCAAGGGGGATGAGGCAGAGCGTCAGCAGCAGTCCAATGAAGTAGTGATAGAGGTACATGACGCGGTGCGTGCCGAGATAGAGGTGCACGGCCATGAATACGAGGTACTGCAGCAGCAGCATGATCGTGAGGGCGCGGCGCTCCGGATGAGCCGAGGGCCGCCGGCCGGGCCGCGGCAGCGCGACGAGCGCGAGCGAGGCGATGAGCGCTGCGAGACCGAGCAGCCATCCGGCGGGATTGCCGACAAGCTGGACATACGCCGTCTCGCGCCCGGTCGAGTCCCATCGATAGTTGATCGTCCCCCGGCCGAGCGGCCATTCGAGCGGCGTCGAGCCGTTCGGATCGGATCGCGGCACACCCTTGAAATCGGCCGTCATGAATCGGCTGTAGTCGCGCGCCGCATCCCATACCACCGCGGGGGACAGCGGCCGCTCGTGATGCAGGTACGCCGAGTAGGCGCTCGAGATGAACGCAAGGTCCTTGCGGCCGGCGGGACTGTGAGCGTCGGGTGGCACTCGATTGAGGGCGAAGTGAAGCGTGAAGACGGCGGTAACGGCCGCGAGACAGCCCGCGACCATGATGGCGCCGTCGCGCGCCGCCGTCAGCAGCAGAGGTCCTCTGGGCACCGAGCGCCACCCCATCGCGATGCGTCGCACGACCAGCATCACCCCGAGCGGCGCGAGGACCGCCGCATTCACTTTCACCATGACCGCGAGGCCGTAGGCGACCCCGAAGGCGAGCTCGAGCAGGGGCGAGCTGCGGCTGCCGCGCTGCGCGCTCACCGCAAAGCACAGCAGGGCCGCGATGACGAAGGCGACCTGAAACGCATCGAGCTGGGCGGCGCGAAACTGCACGATGAACGCGTTCTGGAACACGTAGAGGCTCGCGAGCGCGAGAGCGGAGAGAGTCCGTCGCGTGAGGACCCGCATGAGCGCGAAGAACAGCACGGCCCCGAGTACCGCGAATAGGCCGGAGGCGAGCCTCACGCCCGCGAAGGAGTAGTCCCGAGGGATCTGGTCGCCCGCGATCTGCTTGTCCCACCCCACCCGTCGGGTATCGACCCCCCGGTTCGGATGCAGCAGAGCGTCGCCGGCGGCGATCAGCGCGAGGCCGAGCGGAGGATGGCTCGCGAACTGCGCGATGCCCGCCTCGTAGCGCTCGACGGAGGTGAGGTAGTAGCTCTCGTCCCAGATCGGGTAAGCGGGCCGGCCGAGGCCTGCGAGGAAATTCACCGCCGCGGCGAGCACGACCAGCATGGCCGCCGCGGCTGTGCCCAGGCGGCGCCGCGGAGCCTCGCCGAAGGATCCCCTACGCTGCCAGCGGATCAATTCGAGCTCGCCACCTGCTCTGGAGCCTTCTCGGGCATGACCGGCGTGGGAACCGGCGCGCTCGCCACCTGCTCCGGCACCTCCTCAGGTGTCGCCGGCGCGGGATCGGACTTGCGCCGCGGCAGGGCGCCGTGTCGCCGGATGACCTCGATGGTGCCCTCGATCGTGAAGATGAAGCCGTCGGGCCCGATCTCGATCCTCTTGGCGCCCTGGCGCGGCAGGGGGATGCGGCACTTCCAGCAGTAGCGAATGAAGGCCGCGGCCAGGATCGGAAACTCGAATTTGCGGCGCTCGGTCGATTCCGTCCCGCGGCGCTGCACAACGACGACCAGGCCGGGCTCCGGATCGGACTCGATCTGCGCCTCGATGATCGCCCCGAAGGCGAGTAAGCCGCCCTGCTCGCAATCGAGCTCGAGCACGGCATCGACGGCGGTCTCGATCGGCAGCATGAGCTTGCGCACTTCGTGGACCTGAACTTTTGCCATGGCGAGGAACTACGCAAGAACATCGTGGGTTGCCGAGAAATTGCAGCGGCGCGGCTCGGCCCGCTGTGAGCAAAGTCACGGCTGCGGCAACATCCTGCCGCCGGGAGCGTACAACCGCGACACAGCCGGCATTCCGGCGGGGAAGGGGCGCCTGCAAGCCTCGGGACCAGGGTCGCCGGGGGCAAGTAACCGCGGTCTCCTGCGGCACGCGGCATCGGTCCTGACACCGGGTGAAGCTGATAAACTCGCGCTCCAAGCGACCGGCCAGCGACCGGATTATGACTGCGCATTCAGACCTCAGGCTCTACATCGACGGCGAGTGGATCGGCGCGGGCCAGCGCCGGGTCCACCGGGTGATCAATCCCGCGACCGGCGGAACGCTCGGCGAGCTGCCGCTCGTCGACTCGGCGGACCTCGACCGGGCGCTCCAGGCCGCCGATCGCGGCTTTCGGCAATGGCGGCGCTCGACCACCGAGGAGCGCGCGCGCGTCCTCAAAGGCGCAGCCCAGCTCATCCGCCAGCGAGTGGATCACATCGCGCGGATTGCGACCCTCGAGGAAGGCAAAACGCTCGCCGAGACCCGGGCCGAGGCGCTGGTCACGGCCAACCTCTTCGAGTTCTACGCCGAGGAATGCCGCCGGACGTACGGCCGCGTGCTCGTTCGTCCGACGGGCACCCGCTCCGTGGTCGTGAAGGAGCCGGTCGGGCCTGTGGCAGCCTTCGCGCCCTGGAATTTCCCCATCGGCAATCCGGGCCGCAAGCTCGGCGCGCCCGTCGCAACCGGCTGCTCGGTCATCCTCAAGCCGGCCGAGGAGGCTCCGGGGTCCGCCATCGAGGTGGTTCGCGCCCTGGTCGATGCGGGGCTGCCGGCCGGCGTCGTGCAGCTCGTCTTTGGCATTCCCGACGAGGTCTCGCGGCATCTGCTCGCCTCCCCGATCATCCGCAAGCTCTCGTTCACGGGCTCAACGACTGTCGGCAAGCATCTGCTCGCGCTGGCCGCCTCCACGGTCAAGCGAACGACGATGGAGCTCGGCGGCCATGCGCCCGTCATCGTGTTCGACGATGCCGACCTCGGCCGCACGGTCGAGCTGCTCGGCGCCGCGAAGTGCCGCAACGCCGGACAGGTGTGCGTCTCTCCGACCCGCTTCTATGTGCAGCAGGGGATCTACGACCGGTTTGTGGCGGCCTTCGGCGAGCGCCTCCGCAAGGTCAACGTCGGCGACGGCCTGCTCGAGACCAGCCAGATGGGTCCGATGGCGAACCCGCGCCGCCCCGCGGCGATGGAGCGATTCATCGCCGACGCGATCGCGTGCGGAGCGAAGCTCCAGACCGGCGGCGAGCGTCACGGCAGGGAAGGTTTCTTCTGGAAGCCGACCGTGCTCTGCGACGTTCCGCCGAGCGCCCGCATCATGAGCGAGGAGCCCTTCGGACCGGTCGCCGTGCTCACGCCGTTCGCCACCTTCGACGAGGCGGTGGAGCACGCGAACCGCCTGCCCTACGGACTCGCCGCCTACGCGTTCACCGAGTCCGCGAAGCGTGCGCTGCTGATCGGGGATGCGATCGAGGCCGGCATGGTCGGCATCAACACGGTGGGCATGGCTGCCGCCGACTCCCCGTTTGGCGGTGTGAAGGAAAGCGGCCACGGCGCCGAGGACGGGCCCGAGGGCCTCGACGCCTGCCTCGTCACCAAGGCCATTCACCAGGCGTGAGCCCCGACGTGCCGCAGCCGCTCGGAGCCCAGGGGAAGCCGCCGGATGCCGCCGCGGTCAGGGCTGCGACGGCCTCGCTCGTCACCGGGTGCTGGAGCACCCAGGTCATCCATGCAGCCGTCGAGCTCGGCATTCCCGACCGGCTCGCCACCGGACCGGCGGGCAGCGCGGCGGTCGCCGAGGCGGTCGGCACGCATCCCCGCGCGACATTCCGCCTCTTGCGAGCCCTCGCAAGTCTCGGCCTGTGCAACGACCTTGGCGGCGGTCGCTTCGAGCTCACGGCGTCTGGACATCTCCTTCGGACGGACTCCCCCGGCTCCCTGGTGGCCCTCGCGCGCCACTGGGGAAGCAGAACCTGGGCCGCGCTCGCTCATCTCGAGCAGACGGTCAAGACCGGCGCCGCCTGGTCCCACGGCGGTCGCGAGGGCTTCACTGCAATGGCCCACCGGCCGCAGGAGGCGGCGGTGCTCAACCGCTCCATGGTGGAGCAGACGCTGCAAGTCGCCGCCTCGATCGTGCAGGCGTACGACTTCTCGGGCGCTCGCATGGTGATCGACGTGGGAGGCGGATATGGCGCGCTGCTCTCCGCGGCGCTCGAGGCCTATCCACACCTCAATGGAGCCTCCGCCGATCTCGCCTACATGGAGCCGGAGGCCACGGCCTTCCTGCGCGGGCGCGGCCTCGCTCAGCGCGCACGATTCATCCCCACCGACTTCTTCGACTCCGTCCCCTCGGGCGCCGACGCCTACCTGCTCAAGTACATCATTCACGACTGGAATGATCACGATGCCACAGAGATTCTGCGCAACACCCGCAAGGCGGCGGGCAGCCGGGGAGCGGTGCTGCTGGTCGAGCGGGTCCTCCCGGAGCGCATCACGCCGGAGCCGGAGCACGCAGGAGTCGTCTGCGGCGACATCAACATGATGGTCGCGACCGGAGGGCTCGAGCGGACGCAGGAGGAATACCGGCGGCTGCTCCAATCGGCGGGCCTCGAGCTCACGCGCATCCTCCCCACCGCATCCGCTTTCAGCCTCCTCGAGGCCCGGGCCTCGGGCTGACGCCCGCGCGTCCGCCCCCCCCGCGCGTCCGCCCGGCCACCGATCCCCGCGGGTCCCTCAAGTCCCAATGAGCAGCGAGTCGAGCCCCACCGTGCTGCCGCCCTCGAGAGCACGCGCTTTCTCGGCGCTGTTCCTCATCGAGATGTGGGAGCGCTTCGGCTTCTACGGCATGCAGGTGCTGCTCGTCGTCTTCATGATCGAGTACTTGGGCTTCGCCGAGGCGCGCGCGAACCTCACCTGGGGCGCGCTCTCCGCGATGATCTATGCCGCGCCCGTGCTCGGCGGCTGGATCGGCGACAAGGTCCTCGGCGCGCGGCGCACGACGCTGCTCGGAGCGGTCGTGCTCGCGACCGGATACTTGCTGCTGTCGGTGCCGTGGGACCGCGTGATCGCCGGCGCCTGGGCGACTCCGCTGCTGTTCTTCTCGATGGGCGTCATCGCAACCGGCAACGGCCTGTTCAAGGCGAACCCGAACAACCTGGTCTCGCGCCTGTACGAGGGTGATCCCTCGAAGCTCGACGGCGCCTTCACGATGTACTACATGGCCATCAACGTCGGGGCCTTCATCTCGCAGTCCCTGACGCCCTGGATCCGCGTGCGCTACGGCTGGCACTGGGCGTTCCTCGCGTGCGCTGCCGGCCTCGCGATCGGCATCGCGCAGTTCCGCTTCCAGCGGCGGCTCGTCGCGCACATCGGCTCGGCGCCGGATTTCGAGCCCCTGCGGCTCGGCCGGCTCGCCGCGGTCCTCGGGGGAACCCTCCTCCTCGCGGTACTCATCGCGCTCGTCGTGCAGAACATCGCGGTCGCCCGGGCGATCGTGTGGCTGTCCGGCCTCGTCCTGCTCGGGCTATTCGCGGTGCTGATCGCCGGCGGCGGGCGGAGCGAGCGCAGCGGCCTCATCGCGATGCTGCTCCTCACCGCGCAGTCGATGCTGTTCTTCGTCTTCTACCAGCAGATGTCGACCTCGCTCACCCTGTACGCCCTGCACAACGTCCGGCTCGACTTCTTGGGCTATCACGTGCCGCCCGAGCAGTTCCAGGTGCTCAATCCCTTTTGGATCGCGCTGCTCTCCCCCCTCCTCGCGCTGCTCTATGGGGCGCTCGGACGACAGGGCCGCGATCCGTCGGTCGCCGGCAAGTACGCCTGGGGCTTCGCGCTGCTGGCGCTCGGATTCTTCGTCTACGCTGTGAGCGGCGGCTACGCCGTCGCCGGCCGCGTGTCGCCGTGGTGGATGGTGTGGGGCTATCTGCTCCAGTCGGCGGGAGAGCTGCTCATCTCGGGGCTCGCCCTTGCAATGGTCTCGCGTTACGTCGGCCCCGCTCGACGCGGACTCATGATGGGCGCCTGGCTGCTCTCGAGCGGCATCGCGCAGTACCTGGGGAGCGACGTGGCCAATTACGCGAGCGTCCCGGCCGGCATGACCGATCCGCTCGCGACGCTCCCACTCTACATCCACCTGTTCTGGGTACTCGGGTGGGTGGCGGTTGGCGGCACGATCGTCGCCATCCTGATGTTGCCGCTTCTGCACCGGCTCGACGCGAGCCACCGCGCCGGCCAGCACTCGGCCGGCGCCGGGCGCGAGGGTGAGAGGGCCGGAGTGCCGGGCGCCTAGTCGACAGCCTTCACCCGCTCGACCATATCGAGGATGGGCTTGGTGACCCCCTCGCCCTGAAGGATGCTCTGGTGGGTGGCCTGAGGCAGCACGATGTGCGAGACCTGCGGCAACCGGCCGACGAGGTCCTCGCTCCCCCTCAGCCATTCATCCATGTCCGCTCGCGACTGGAACGGCCACTGGCCTAGCGGCTTCAGCGCTGTGATGACGACGCTCGGCACCTGCGGCAGCGGCCAGGCCTTGCGCGCCTCATCGAGCGTCTCGGGGAGGGCGGCGAGCTCGCGGCGCGCCCCCGCGGACATCTTGACCTCGGCATCGCGCCATTCACCGAGCGTCAACTTCCGCATCCTGTCGGAATAATCCTCGGTCATCGGGTCCACGAACACGATCCCTGCGGTCTCGGCCGGGAAGTCGTGCGCGAACACTCGAGTGTACAAACAGCCGGCGGAGTAGCACACGAGGATGACCGGGGGCTGAATGCCCGCGACGCCGAGCAGCACACGCAGCTCGCGCGCGGCCTGCTCGGCCGTGGGCGGCTGGGCTCCGGAGCCGGAGCGGCCGAGGCCCGCCCGCTCGTACGTGAGCGTCTGGGTCTCCTCCGCAATACGATCCTGCAGCGCCGCGTACGGCGCGAATCCCCCCTCGAGCCCCGACTCGAAGACCACCGTCGGACGGCCCTTGCCCCGGATCCGCGCCTCGATCCGGTAGGGACCGATGGAGATCAATGTGGGTCTTGATACCAGCCACGCAATAGACGAAGTTACGAGCGCGAGCACGCACAAGCTCACGAGGCGCCAAATCCGTTTTCGCATGGATATCATCACGCAGCAGCCCGATCACGCCGCACGGCAGTAGTAGAAGGCGATAGCTTAGCCGAGCGCCATCCCGGCTTCCGATCTACCGGAGAAGACCATGTCAGAGCGAGAGAAGACCCCGATCCCAGCAGCGACGCTGCCACCGGCCCGCGCGGACTTGAGCGAGTCCGGACGCGCACGCCGCCGCTTCCTCGAGCGCACCGCGCTCGCAGCGGCCGGCACCGCAGCCCTGGTCCCCATCGCCGCCCGCGCGGCAGATGAGGGAGCCGCCTCCGGGGGAGCGGCTCGGAGCGACTGCCCGGACGTGAAGACTCCCATGCAGGACGTGGAGGGCAAGGTTGCCTTCATCACCGGAGGCGACAGCGGCATTGGCCTCGGCATGGCGCGCGCGTTCGCCGAGGCTGGCATGAAGATCGTCATCACGTACCGGACGAAGCGCCACCTCGATCAGGCGATGGATGAGCTGCACGGCGCCGCAAGCCGGGTTCACGCCATCAACGTCGATGTGACCGACCGGCCCGGGATGGAGAAAGCGGCGGACGAGGCCACGGGCGTCTTCGGCAAGATCCACGTGCTGGTCAACAACGCGGGCGTCGCCGTCTTCCAGCCGCTCACCACCGCGACCTATAACGACTGGGACTGGGGCATGGGGGTGAATGTCAACGGTGTCTTCAACGGCGTGCACGCCTTCCTCCCCCGAATCAGGGCCCACGGTGAGGGAGGTCAGATCGTCGCGACCTCGTCGATCGCGGGGCTCATCGTCGATGACGGCCCTGGAATCTACTCGACGTCAAAATTCGCGGTGGTCGGGATGATGGAGGCGCTGCGCGCCGAGCTCGCGGACACCAATATCGGCGTCTCGGTTTTCTGTCCAGGGGTCGTGAACACGGACATCGGCGAGTCGAATCGCAACCGCCCGGCCTCGCTGAGCGATCCGACCGGCAATCAGCCGCCACCCGACCCGAAGATGATGGCCCGGATGCGGGCCGCGATGAGGCGCATGGGGCCTCCGCCCGGCATGGATCCGCTCGAGGCCGGACGGCTGGTGCTGCGCGGCATCCGCAACAACGATCTCTACATCCTCAACACGCCGGAGTTCGAGGCGGACCTGCGGGCGCGGAGCGACGCAATCCTTGCATCGATGCCCGTTGGCCTGAGGGTTCCGCAGGCGCGCGTCACCATGGAGCGCATGATCATGGGCAAGTCCGTTTACATCGCGGAGCGCGACCGCAAGCGCTGTGAGCGAGCGCGCACCCGCAAGACTTGACGGCCGTCCGCTCGCCGGGCGGGGCCGTCCCCGGGGCTAACTCGGCGCGCGGAGCGATTTACGTAGCGACACGACGACCCCGACCGAGCACAGCGCGGCGAGCGCCGACAGGGCAAGCGCGGCGTACATCTCACGGTGGCTCAAGGGGGAGCCCCGGAAATTGACCCACTCGACTCCGTGATCCAGAGCCCACGCGATCCTTCCGATCGCGAGCACCGAGCCTACGAGGAAAATCGCCGCCAGGGCGAATATCAGCCGCAGGAACGGGCCTGCATCCGCGCTCGCAGCCGACTCCGCGCGCAGCTGGCGCACAAACCGCTTCAAGAGATTCGACGCCATTTGAAACCGTCCTTTACCGAGCCCTGCCGTCCAGCACGTCAATCAGCTTTCCCGCATCCGGAATGATTGCGAGGGGCTCGGCGGTCCACGGGCCTCCGTCAACGCCCGTTTGCACCGCGATGAACGGCACGCCGGCGCGATTGGCCGCTTCGGCATCGATTGCATGGTCGCCCACGTACACGACGCGCGACGCTGGCACATCGAGTCGCGCCATCGCGTGAAGCAGTCCCTCCGGGTGCGGCTTGTGATGCCTCACGTCCTCCCCGCCGACAATCACGTCGACTGCGCCCCCAATCGCCGCTTTCGCCAGTATCGCCTCGATCCGGTACCGGAACTTCGTCGAGACGATGGCGATGCGCACAGCACGGCGCCGAAGCTCCTCGAGCATGGCGGGAACATTCTCATAGATTTCGGTGCGTGCGACCATGACCTCGTCGGCGCGCTCGACGAAGCGGCGTGCGAATTCGCTCTCGCGCGCCGGGTCGCTCGCGCCGGCGAGCGTCCTCAACGTCTGCGGCAGCGTGAGCCCGATCGTTCGGCGAATCAACGGTGGGTCTGCGGGCGGCAGCCCGAGACGGACGAGCGCGTAGTTCACGCAGTCGACCACGGCGCCGGTCGAGTCTGCAAGGGTCAGATCGAAGTCGAAAATGACGGCATCGATTCCGATGAGGCGCTGACCGCTTCCCGCCCGCGAGTTGCGCTCGGTCAACGCCACCCTTCCGGATATTCCGCCGACCGCGGCAGGTCATCCATCGTGCAGCTCCACGGCATTCGCGAGTCCCAGAAAGCACGGACCTGGGGCGCAAGGGAGGGCAGCACGTCGAGCGATCCGGCCGGCACGACCATCTCGCGCCCACTGCGGGTGTGATGAGGCAGCGGGGTACCGCAGCGCGAGCAGAACGTCGTTGCAAAGCTCCGCGCCGTCGGCAGATCGTACCGGACGGCCAGCTCTCGGCCCGAACGCCACTCAAAGCGCTCAGGCGAGGCATAGAGGTTGGTTGCGTGACCCGTCCCTGTCGCCTTGCAACAGCGGCGACAGTGGCAGTGGGCAAACCGCAAAAAGGGACCGCGGACTTCGTAGGTGACGGCGCCGCAGAGACAGCTGCCCGTGAGGACTTCGATGTCCATGGGAAAGCCTACCACCGGGGCGCAACCGCTTCCAGAGCCGGAGCCTGGCCGGCTCGGCGAGCCTGCTCCAGAGGCTATCCGCCCGTACCGGAGCTGCTGATCGGCGCGCAGTTGGTGCGGCCCGACATGACGCAATCTTGAAGCTTCGCCGCACGGCCCAGCACGTGCACCAGCAGCACTCCGCCGAGGACCAGCAACAGGGTCACGATGAGACCGACGAGCGCAGCTCGCCGCGGATCGGGGAACCGCGGCATCTCCGGCTCGTGGCTCTCACTCGGCAAGAAGTGGACTGCCGGACCCCAGAGAAGCCTGGTGAGCATGCGGAGACCCAAGATCGGCCGTCCGTACACAGAGTGCACTCCGAACTGCGGAAGCCATGAGCACCCGACGGGCATTCCTGGCAAAGCTCAAGCCAGAAACGTGCTCACTCGCGCCAGCAGGGACGAGTGTACACCCTCACGAAGGCGGGGCGCAGGCGCTCGAGCTTCGAGGACCGACGTAGCGCGACTGGGGGCGGATCAGCCGCCCATGAAGAACCTGCTCCCGGGCGTGCGCGATCCACCCGCCCGCGCGACCCATGGCGAACGCGCACGTGAATGCCTCTCGGGGAATCGCGAGCGCCTCGAGCAGGAGGGCCGTGTAGAACTCGACGTTGGTGCTCAGCGCACGGCCCGGCTTCTCGCGTCGGAGCAACTCGAGTGCCGCCGCTTCGACCGCCTCGGCCAGCGCGAGCCGGCTACTCAGTGCGCCTCGCTCGGCTCCGAGGACCCGAAGCGTCTCGCGCAGCGCATCCGCGCGCGGATCCCGGACACGGTAGATGCGGTGGCCGAATCCCATCAGGCGGTCACCTCGACTCAACGCCCGCTCGAGCCAAGGAGCCGCATTCTCGGCCGTGCCGATCGCATCGAGCATGTCGAGGACTGGACCGGGAGCACCGCCGTGCAAAGGCCCCTTCAGAGCCGATAGCGCGGCGATCGTCGCCGAGACGAGACCCGCCCGCGTGGAAGCGACGATCCGCGCCGCGAACGTGGAGGCGTTGAGTCCGTGATCTGCGATAGTCACGAGGTAGCTCTCCAGCGCGACGACCTCGTGGCGCGGAGCGGGCTCTCCGCGGAGCATGCGGAGAAAATCGGTGACATGGCCCGAGCCTGGATCCGGCGCAATCGGCCGCTCGCCGCTGCGCAGGCGGACGAGCGCCGCCGTGAAGACCGCGGGGGCGGCGATGAGCTTAAGCGCTGTCGCCAGGTCCTCGCCGTCGCCGAGGCGCGCGATAAGGGCCCGCAGCGCCTCGATCGGCGAGAGCGAGCGCAGGCGGGTGTCGGCCTGCGGCAGAGAGGAGAAGACCTGCGCGCGGGCTGCGCCGAGCGAGCGAGCGAGTGGAGTCGAGCTCTCGGGCTCAAAGAAACCGTCGAGCAGCGTTCCCAGGACCTCCTCGAAGGAACGGCGACCGACGAGCTCCTCGAGGGCATGACCCCGGATGATGAGACGGCCCGCTTCCCCGTCCACCTCCGACAGCACCGTGTCGGCCGCGATCACTCCGTCCAGTCCCGTGTTGGAATGCATTGGCGCCTCCTCTCGATGGAGCTTAAAGCGCTTGCTGTTGACGTCAATCTTGACCAATATCGTCAATGTGACTACCGGCAACTGGTTGAGCTCCTCCGCCGCCATCGCCCTCCTTGGCGTCCGGCCCCAGACGCTGTACGCCAACGTCAGCCGTAAGCGCATCCGGGTGAAGGCCGACCCGGATGATCCGCGGCGCAGCCTCTACCACGCCGACGACGTGCGACGCCTCGCGCGCCGGCGGCGCGGGCGGCCTCGCAACGAGCACCTCGCCGCGGAAGCCGTCGCCTGGGGCGATCCGATCCTCTCATCGGCGCTGTCCACGGTCGCGAATGGCCGGCTCTGGTATCGCGGCCAGGACGCGGTGAAGCTCGCCGAGCGGGGAAGCCTCGAGGATGTCGCGGCGCTGCTGTGGGGAAGCCCGAGGATCGTCCTGCGCGGAGAGCGTCCCGTAGCGGCCGCCGCGGCAGCAAGCGGCTCGAGCCCGCTGCAGGCAACCTATCGCGTGCTCGCGATGCGCGCCGGCAGCGAGGCTCCGACGTATGCGCGAGGGATGGGGCCGCTGCTGGCCGAGGCGACCGAGCTGCTGGATGATGTCTCTGGCGCGATGGTGGTCGCTATCGGGCGCTCGCAGGGTCGGCGCGGGCGCGTTCCGCATTCGTGGGTACGATCTGGGCGGGCCCCGCGTCCGCGGGTTCCGCCCGGCCATCGCAGATCCGCCGCGCCGGTGCACGAGCGCTTGGCCCAGGCGTGGTGTCGACCTACTTCGAGCGACGCCATTCGCAAGGCGCTGGTGCTGCTCGCCGATCACGAGCTCAACGCCTCGACCTTCGCAACTCGCGTCGCGGCCTCCACGGGCGCGGGTCTCTCCGCGAGCGTCCTCGCGGGATTCGCAACGCTCAGCGGGCCCCTGCATGGTGGCGCGGCCGCGACCGTGCGGGCCCTGGCGGAAACCGCGCAACGGATCGGAGCGGAGCAGGCGATCCTCGACTGTCTGGAGCAGGGCCGCCCCGTACCCTCATTCTTCGGCCATCCGCTCTATCCGCAGGGGGATGTCCGGGCTGCCGCCCTCCTCAAGAGCTTCCCCCTACCCCCGATCTTCGAGGAGCTGCGGACAGCCGCCGATCGCCTGGTCGGCGAGCCGCCGAACGTGGATTTCGCGCTCGCGGCCCTTGCATGGAGCGCACGCCTGCCGGCCGATGCGCCGTTCGTCCTGTTCGCGCTGGCCCGTTGCGTCGGATGGATCGCGCATGCGCTGGAGCAGCGCCAGAGCGGATCGCTCATCCGCCCGCGGGCGCGATACACGGGACCGGCCATTCTGTCCTACCCTTGATGGTGCTCCTGAGAATCGGCAAGGCCGCGGACCGAGCGGTCGCTACGCGTAACTATACATTGCGTCTAGAAATAATTATTGCGTCCATACTTGATTCCTGCGTTTATAGGGCCTATTCTTGCGCCTAGAATGCGTATCAGGAGCGGTCTCATTGTCGAACAAGATTCCAGAAAATAGCCTCAAGATAATCGAAGATATCGTCCGAAACTGCCCTGATGGGCTGCAGGCACCGGAGATTCTGCGTGCTCTCACGTCACCCATCCCGCCTCGCACCCTCCAATATCACTTGAAGCACCTCGTCACCCGAAGCCGTCTCATGAAGAGCGGTGAAGGACGCTGGACGAGATACCGCCTACCGGACGCAGTTGCCGAGGAGACCATTCGGAACGAGACGAACGATTCCCTCATCCCCCTTTCCGCGGCAGGAATATCGGTTCGCGACTATGTCCGTCGGGCGCCTGAGGCACGCAAGCCGGTTGGCTATGACCGCGAATTCCTGGACGGCTATCGGCCGAACGCCTCCTTCTACCTGACCGGGGAGGATCGCGCACGTCTGGCGGCCGTCGGCCGCCCACAGATCGCCGCACAGCCCGCCGGCACGTTCGCGAGGAAGATCCTCAACCGACTGCTGATCGATCTCGCGTGGAACTCGAGCCGCCTGGAAGGCAACACGTACTCCCTCCTCGACACCAAGCGCCTCATCGAGTTGGGTGAGGAGGCCGAGGGACACGCACAGCTCGAAGCGCAGATGATCTTGAACCACAAGGACGCGATAGAATTTCTGGTCGACAACGCCGACGAGATCGGCTTCAACCGTTACACGATTCTCAATCTCCACGCGCTCCTCGCCAACAACCTCCTCGGCGATCCTGCTGCGGCGGGCCGGCTCCGCTACATTGACGTAGGCATCGAGCGCTCAGCCTTCCATCCGCTGGAAATGCCCCAGCGCATCGAGGAGCACTTCGATCGGATCTTGGCGGCCGCGGCTGCGATCGTCGACCCCTTCGAGCAAGCGTTCTTCGTGATGGTACAGCTTCCTTACCTGCAGCCGTTCGACGACGTAAACAAGCGTGTGTCACGCCTTGCCGCAAACATTCCGCTCATCAAGGGCAACCTATCGCCACTGTCGTTCGACGACGTGCCTCGCCAGACTTACACGGATGCCATGCTCGGCGTTTATGAGCTGACGCGGATCGACCTCCTCAAGGACGTCTTCATCTGGGCCTACGAGCGTTCAGCCACCCGCTACGCCGCCGTTCGCCAATCCCTTGGCGAACCCGATCCCTTCCGACTTCGCTACCGCGAGCCCCTTCGCGAACTGATCGCCGATCTCGTCCGCACGCGGGTGTCTCGGAAGGATACCGCGGCTCGAATAGCGGCCTGGTCGCAGAAAGAGATCATCCCAGGCGATCGGGCTCGCTTCTCGCAACTCGCCGAAAGCGAGCTCGTCACCCTGCATGAAGGCAATTTCGCCCGTTACCGAATTCGTCCCTCGGAATTTGCAGCATGGCGGCAGGTGTGGGGCGCGAAATGACCGATACCTCGTGGCCGCCAAATCGCTGGCACTCACTAGGCGGATGCACCGGCGCTCGCTACAGACCCCGCTCGGTCACCGGCACCGTCGCGGGCTGCGACGGCGCCGCAATGCCCGCTGCAGGCGTTCCCGTTCCCGCGTGGCCTCGGCTAGCTCGGACGCGCGGTGTCGCGTTCAGCGCGAAGGCGTAGCCGCCGCCCGGTCAGGAGGCGGCGGCCGGAAGTAGACCGGCAGCGGCGGCTGGGTCTCGTATGCACCTTCGAGCTTCGCGGTCTCCTCGGCGGTGAGCTGAGTGTCCACCGCCTTGACGGGGTCTTCCAGGTGGCTCGCCTTGGTCGCGCCGACGATGGGTGCGGTGACGCCCGGCTGCGCGAGCAGCCACGCGGTGGCGATCTCGGCCGGCCGCACACCGCGCTCCCGCGCAACCGATGCGACCGCGTCGATCACTGCCTCGTCTGCCTTGCGGCGGAATCGATCGCGCGCCATCGCCGAATGCGAGCGGACCGTCCCGGCACGGCGGCTTCCCGTGAGAAGACCACCGCCGAGGGGGCTGTAGGGGATGAGACCTATTCCCTCCTCGCGGCACAGCGGAATCATCTCCCGCTCCTCCTCGCGGTAGAGCAAGCTGTAGTTGTTCTGCATGGTGATGAAGCGCGCGAGGCCCAGCTGATCGGCCCTGAACAGCAGTTTCGCGAACTGATAGGCAGCCATCGTCGAGGCCCCGATGTAGCGGACCTTCCCGACACGGATCAACTGTGTCAGCGCCTCGAGCGTCTCCTCGATCGGTGTCTCGCGGTCGAAGCGGTGGATCTGATACAGGTCCACGTAATCCATGCCGAGCCGTCTCAGGCTGTCGTCGATCGCCTGGAAGACGTGCTTGCGGGAGAGGCCCTTCTGATTCGGTCCCGGTCCCATCGGATGGAAGAGTTTCGTCGCCACCACGACATCTTCGCGCTTGACCTCGAAGGCCTTCAGCGCGCGGCCGAGGATCAGCTCGCTCTCTCCCAACGAGTACACGTTGGCCGTGTCGAAGAAGTTGATGCCCGAATCGAGCGCCTTGCGGACGATCGCA
>JASHYG010000418.1 GCA_030043215.1 Gammaproteobacteria bacterium | reverse complement strand
CTTGAGCGCAACGTCCATGCCGAGCGCGGCGCTCGTCGCGAGATAGACGATCGCCTTCTCCGACTCACCGATGCGGCGGCGGATCGTGTACCCCGCGATGGGCTCGCCCGGCGCGCGGTCCGCCGTCGGCAGGTCGGGTGCAGTCGCCTCCGCATCGCGCAGCTCCAGGCGCCGTAGCGCGAGCCGCACGGACGTCCCCAGCCGCTCGGCCGTGAGCAGCCGCTTCGGCAGATAATCGATCGCTCCGAGCTGCAGCGCGCGCACGGCCGTGAGCTCGTTGCCGTCGTCCGCGATCACGAGAACCGACGGGAACGCCGCCCGATCGCGCAGCTGCCGCAGCTGCTCGAGGCCCTCCGATTGAGGGTCCTCGGGGCTCTCGCCGAAGTGCGCCGCGAGCAGCAGCAGATCGAAGTCCGATCGTTTGAACGTCGGCAGGCGCCGCTCGAATTCCTCGCGATCGATCGCCGTGACGGCGCCCTCCGGACAGAGCGCGCCCACCTGATGCCGCAGCCACTCGCGGTAGCGGGCATCCCGGTCGACGATCAAGAACTTCGCTTTCATGAGGGTTGCGCCGGCGCTCAGGGCTTGAAGACCACGCGCAAGCTGGCTCGCTGATCGACCGGCCGTCCGTCGCGCAGCACGGGCTTGTAGCGCCATTGGCGCACGGCCTGAACGGCCGCCGAATCGAACATTCCCCGAGGCTCCGCGTGTGTGACGGCGATGTCGGCCACGGTGCCGTCGGCGCGCACCGTGAACTGCAAGTCGACGAAGCCGCCCCGGCCGAGCAGCTCCGCCGCCGGTGGGTAGACCGGCGCCACATTGTGCACCTTCTCGAGCGTGCTCTCGGGGATCGTTGCCGCGGATCGCTCGGCGGCGATCGTGCTCTCCACGGCGGTGGCGTCCGGCTCGCTCGCGCCGGCGGTGCGAGCGAGCGCCAGCGATTCCCAGGCCGTCCCGAAATCATTGCTCGCCGCGGCGCGCCGGGCCTCATCGAGCAAGCGGGCTACGAGCGCCGTCCGAGCGAGCACGGTCGACGGGCGCGTGGGATCGGCCGCTTCCAGCTGGGCGAGATAGTACTGCGCGCTGTCGTGAGCCGGACTCCACAGCTTGCCCTCCGCGAGCCGCTGCTCGAAGAGCGTCAGGGCGTGGTCCGTCTCGGCCGGCTGCGCCGGCTGAGACGGCTGAGCCGGCGGCGCGCGCAGGCCCTGCAGCGCGTGCTGCGCGGCCGCAAGCTCCGCCTCGGGCGCCCCCGCATCGCTCGCCGCTTGAGTCCAGCGCTCGGCACTGGAGAGATTGCCGGCGCGCACGGCGGCTTGTGCCTGCGCCAGCATCTGCATCGCCAGGTCGTGCCGCGCTGCGCTCACGGCCGGATCGTCGGGCGCGAGCGCAGCGGCCGCATCCACGAAGAGCTTCGCATTACTGTCGGCCGGCGTGAGCAGGTCGCCGCTGTGCTCGGCCGATTCCGCGCGGTCCAGGAAGGATTTCACCTGCGCTTGCAGATCGCGTGCGTGGGCCTCGCGCTGAGCCGCAGCCGGCGGCGGCAGGCTGCGCCGCCGGTCCTCCGCGATCTGTGCCGTGAGGAAGGTGACCCGAACGTTGTCCGGCTCGATGGCGCGGGCCGCTTCGTTGAGCTGCGCCGCCTCGTCGATACGGCCCGCGAGCAGGGCCTGCTCCGCCTCGGTGAGCAGGTCGTCCGCCACGAGCAGAAGTCCCCGGTGCCCACGAGCGTTGGTCGCATCGCGCTGCAGGACCTGACGATAAAGATCGGCGGCATTCTCCGCGGGGGGAGCGGTGAGCGCGCCGCGGGCGAGCGCCGCATCGGCCCTGGCCAGCAGCCCGGCCACGGGTCCGGCCTGGACGGGCGCTGCAGCCCGCTTGGGCGTGGGGCTTGGGAGAGCAGCGCGGTGCCACACAACGCTCTGGCTCAATGCAAACACGAGCGCCCCCGACACGATCGCAAGCACCGCCGCGGCGATCCACAGCGCTCGGCGCGAGAGGGTCGGCTCGCTCGATGGAGCGTCCGGCCGCAGCGCTGCGAAGGTTCCCGTCGCGTGCTCCACGTCGTGCCGCCGCCATGCGGCATCCACGAACAGCTTGACGCGCTGCGCCGACACCGGCTTGTGCAAGAACCGGTAAACGGTTCCCTGCGCGATCTGGGCGGAGAGAGCCGCCTGGTCCTGCGGGCCGCCGGCGACGATGAGCACCAGCTCGGGAAACTGCGCGCGCAGGAGCCGAGCGAGCTCGGCCGGCGGGACGTTGAGCGCGGCGCTGTCCAGGATCGCGACACCCGCCGGCTCGATCTGCAGGTGGCTCGACAGGTCCTCCACGTCGCTCACGAAGGTGAGCGCGTGCTCCGGGGCGACCGCTGCCAGCGTGCTCCTGAGCGAGTCGTCCCGCGTCAACGCGACGAGGCTCTCGCTGAGGCGCACACTGCTCGCCGCCGGATCGCCCGCTCCGGGCACGCTCGGCGGCGCCTGTTTTAGTGCACTCTCGGACACTTCGCGACCTTCCATGCCCTTTGGCGCGCCGGGCCGGTGATCCCGGGCCTGGATGGCCGAGGTCCAGGGCCAAACACTCGCTCCAGGCGATTCTGGCGCGAAATACCGGCCGCTTCTGTGACATGGGTCATCATAAGGGGGGCTCGACAGAGGGGGTCGACGCCCCCACGGGACGCCGGCGCTGCCCCGGGAGAAGCCGGGGCGGGGTAGCGCGCAAGACCGCCGCCATCACTGGTGCTGGAGCACGAACCTCGTGCCGTGGTACGACAGAATCACGCCGTCCGGCGTGATGGCATCCACGCGCACGCCCTGCGGAAGGGCATCGCCCTCGTGCAGCTTGACCATATTCAGGAACACGAAGCGCTGATCGGGCTTCTCCGAGTACACGTGGAGGTCGAGCTGCAACGGGGGAATGTTCGCCCCGGGCACGGCCGCCGCGTCCCGGTAGCTCGGCAGGCCACTCTCGGGCTCGCGCACGACCGCCCCCCCACTATCCGCTGCCGCGGAGCCTTGCGGCGGCTCGACGGCCGGGGCGAGGTCATCGGGGTTGGCTGCAGCGGCGCCTGTGGCGGCTGGCGGCGGCGGGGCAGCGTCCGAGCGTGCGACCGTTTTGGGGCCCGCGGGCTGAACGCTTCCCGCAGGAGCGGATAGCGCAGCGGCCGGAGTCGCAGCCGGCAAGTGCGGCACGGCCGCTGCGGCCACAGGAGCCGCGGCCGCCGGCGCCGCGGCCACCCGGGCTGCGCTGCGCGCCGAGGAGCTGCGCGTCAGCATCCAGCTGACCACGACGAGATTGATCGCGAGCAGGGCACCGAGCGCGATGGCCCAGATCGCGAACCGGTGGCGCGGCGGCGCGACCTTCACCTCGAAGAGGGCCGGTCCGCTCTGCCGCTGCCGCTCGCTTTCCGACTTCCTCAGCGCATCGAGAATGAACGACATCGATCAGCTACCGTGTACGTCCGACGCGAGCAGCAAAGGCGTGTGCGGCTCCGCGCTCGCGCTGTTCAGCACGACGAGGGTCTGCAGGCCGGCTATCCCGTCCACCGTGAGCCGGTGCGTGCGCTGGAAGTCCCGCACGAGCTCGCCGAGCTGCGCATCGAAGAGGTCGCTCGCGGGCTCGGGGCTCTTGACGCCGCGCAGCCGCTCCAGCCGCTCGCGCAGTTGCCGCACGTCAGCGCCTCGCATGCCGAGGGAGAGCGCCTTCGGAGCAGAGATCCCGGGGCGCCACAGCAGCAGGAAGTCGCCGAACCAGTACCGCGTCAGGTCGGCAATTCGCACCGCGTGGGAGCCGTTGAGCTCGATCTGTGCGAGCTCGTCGCCGAGCTCCGACAAGACGACTTGACGCGGCTCTCCGGAGTCGTCGGTCAGCATCAGGATGGCCGGCCGGTTGTAGAGCCGCAGCTGCGCGAGCGAGCCGCGCTGCACGAAGCATTGCAACCCCTGCTGGACGGCCTGCGTGCAGGGATCGACGCTTCCCGCAACGTAGTGCGCGCCCCACAGCGCGAAGAGCTTGCCGAAGGCGGTGTCCGGATCGGTCTGCGATCCACGCTCACCGAGCAGAGTGGCGAGGCCGATCGCGTTGGAGCCGGACGCCTGCGAGGCAGCGGCCTGGGCGCGGGGCGGGTCCGCGATGCTGGGTGATCGCGCATGGGCTGCGGCGGCCGCGCCGCCCGCTGCAACGGCCGCGCCGCGCGTGGACACCGGGCCGTGGGCCCAGAAAGTCGCCGGATTCAGCTGCCACAAGGCGAGCCCGCCGAGGGCCAGCACCGCCACCGTCGCCGCCGCTGCACACCACGGCAGCCACTGCGGCAGCAGGCGGCGTCCAAAGACCTCCTCGGCGCTGCGGCGCATCATCGAGGCCGTCACGCGGTGGTGATTCTGCGTGTAGGCGCCGAGCAGCGCGCGATCGCAGATGACGTTGATCACCCGCGGCACGCCGCCCGACAGCCGGTGCGCTTCCGACAGCGCGCGGGCCGTGAAGATGTCGCTCGTCGCGCCCGCGACCCGCAGCCGGTGCAGGACGTAGGCGGCCGTCTCCTGCTTGAGCAGAGGACAGAGGTGATAGCGTCCGGTGATGCGCTGCGCGAGCTGCCGCAGCTCGGTCCGCGCGAGCAGATCCCGCAGCTCGGGCTGGCCGATCAGGATGATCTGCAGCAGCTTCTGGGTGTTCGTCTCCAGGTTCGTGAGCAGGCGGACCTGCTCCAGAACGTCGGGAGCGAGGTTCTGCGCCTCGTCAACCACGAGCACGATGCGCTTGCCGGCGCTGTGCGCGCGCAGCAGGTAGTGGCTCAGGATATCGACGAGGTCCTTGAGACTCTGCGTCGCGGAATCCGGAACGCCGATCCCGAGCTCCTCGCAGATGGTCAGCAGGAATTCCGGGGCGGTCATCCGCGGATTGAGGATGAGCGCGATCTCCGCGTTCTGCGGCGTCTGCGCGAGGAGCGAGCGCACGACCGTGGTCTTGCCCGTGCCCACCTCGCCGGTGAGCTGCACGAACCCACCCGCTTCGTTGATGCCATACAGCAAATGGGCTAGAGCTTCGGCGTGGCGCTCGCTGAGGTAGAGATACCGCGGATCGGGCGTAATCGCGAACGGCTTCTCGTTGAGGCCGAAGAACGGGAGATACATGGCTCTCGATGGTACGCCGGTCCCGCGGCCCGGCGTAGTGCCCGAGGATCGGGCGCCGGATCGCCCGGCCGCGTATCAGGCGACGTCCGCGCCGGACCAGGCCGCAGGCTGCGTTCGAGACTGCGCCCCGGCACCGATCTCGTCGGGAGCGAAGTCGTCGACCTGGATGAGCTCCATCACCTTCCGGTCGTACTCCCGCAGGCGCACGGCCTCCGCCTCGGAGACGATTCCGGCCTCGAGCGCCTGATCGATACGTCCCGGCAGGTCGAGCGCGGTCACCCGACCGGTCCGGACACCCTCCACACGAATGCGCTGCTCGATGGGCTCGGCCTCCGCCGCGAGCGTCAGCGCCTCCTGCAGCAGGCCGAGCGGGTTGCCCGGCGAGAGGCTCGTGTAGGCGAACCGGCATAGACGCCCGCGCGCATCGGTCGGGCTCGTCACCAGCTCCGCCACGCGGCGGCCGAGCCGGTCGGAGGGCGCAAAGTAGGTGAGCCCCCGCGGGAAGATGAGGAAGCGCATCAGCCCCGCGAGGAACCGGTTGGGGAAATTCCTGAGGAAGCCGTGCAGCTGCTCCTGGGCGTGATAGAGCAGGTGGCGGCAGGCCCACTCGACGATCGGCAGGTCTTCCTGCGGAGCACCCTCGTCATTGAAGTGCTTGAGGACCATGGACGCGAGATACATCGAGGAGAGCACGTCTCCGAGCCGCGCCGAGAGGCTCTCCTTCTTCTTCAAATAGCCGCCGAGCGTCAGCATCGCGACGTCGACGGCGAACGCGAACGAGGCGCTGAAGCGGACGACGTGCTGGTAATAGCGCCGCGTCGGACCCTTGTCCGGAACGCCATGGAAGCGGGCGAGCGTGAGGGACATGAGGAACGACCGCACGGCGTTCGAGATGGCAAAGCCCATGTGGCCGAACAGCGCGGTGTCGAAGTCGTCGAGCCCCTTGCGATGGTCCGGATCGCGCGCCGCGTTCATCTCGCGCAGGACGAACGGATGGCAGCGGATGGCCCCCTGGCCGAAGATGATGAGGCTGCGGGTGAGAACGTTCGCGCCCTCGACGGTGATCGCAATGGGGATGCTCTCGTAGCCGCGCGCCAGATAGTTGCGCGGGCCCATGCAGATCGCCTTGCCGCCGTGGACGTCCATGGCGTCGTTTCCCACCTGCCGTCCCATCTCGGTCACGTGATATTTGAGCATCGCGGAGGGGACGGACGGCTTCTCGCCGCCGTCTATCGCGCCGGCCGTGACCGACCGGGCCGCGTCCATCACGTACGTGAGCCCCGCCATGCGGGCGATGATCGACTGGACTCCCTCGAAGCGGCTGATCGACGCGTTGAACTGGCGCCGGATGCGCGCGTACGCCCCGGTCGCCCAGGTCGCCGCCTTGGCGCCGCCCGTCGCATTGGAGGGGAGCGAGATGCAGCGGCCGACCGACAGCTGCTCGACCAGCATGCGCCAGCCCTGCCCGGCCATCTTCGGGCCGCCGATGATGGAGTCGAGCGGCACGAAGACGTCCTTGCCTCGAATGGGGCCGTTCTGGAAGGGAATGTTGAGTGGGAAGTGCCGCCGTCCGATCGTGATGCCGGGCGTGCCGCGCGGAACGAGCGCGCACGTGATGCCGAGATCCGCGCGGTCCCCGAGCAGGTGGTCCGGATCGAGCATCCGGAAGGCGAGGCCCACGACGGTCGCGATCGGCGCGAGCGTGATGTAGCGCTTCGAGAAGTTGAGCTTGAGGCCCACGATCTCCGTGCCCTGCCAGAGGCCGCGCGCGACCACGCCCGTGTCCGGAATGGATGCGGCATCCGAGCCGGCCCGGGGCCCCGTGAGCGCGAAGCAGGGAATCTCCTCGCCACGGGCGAGTCGCGGCAGGTAGTGGCTCTTCTGCTCCTCGGTGCCGTAGTGATGCAGCAGCTCGGCCGGGCCGAGCGAGTTCGGCACGGCCACCGTGGAGGCCGCCGTCGTGCTGCGGCTCGCGAGCTTCGCGAGCACGCAGGAGTGAGCGTACGCGGAGAACTCGAGACCGCCGTACTTCCTCGGAATGATCATCGCGAAGAAGCCCCGGGACCTCAGGTACTCCCACACCTCGCGAGGCAGGTCGCCGCGCCGGTGGGTGATGTCCCAGTCATCGAGCATCCGGCACAGCTCCTCGCACGGCCCATCGAGGAACGCCTGCTCCTCCGGCGAGAGCCGCGGCGGCGCGGCCGCGAGCAGCCGCTCCCAGCGCGGCGCGCCGGTGAACAGCTCGCCGTCCCACCAAACCGTTCCGGCCTCGAGCGCCTCCCGCTCGGTGCTCGACATCGGGGGCAGCAGCTTGAGATAGGCCTTGATGAAGCGCCGCGTGATGAGCGCCTTGCGCAACGGCTTCACGTTGAGCGCCCACAGCAGCGCGAGCAGGACCCACAGGAACGCCTTCCACGGCCAAGCGGTGGCGCCGAGCGCGGTGTAGGCGGCGAGCAGAGCGGTGAGCGTCACCGAGCAGACGATGAGGCTCAGGCGCTTGTACGCGACGAAGAGAATCGCGGCAACGAGCAGCAGCGTGATGACGCCGCCCACCCGGGTGACCCCGTAAGCCACGGCGGCGGCGGCGAGGAGCGTGAGGATCGCGCCCGGCATGGGGTCATTCTCGCATGCGGTGCGGAGCATTGCCCCCGCGGCGCGCGCTATCCGAGGAGGCTCTTCACTCCGTCGCGCTCCTCGTTGAGCTCGGCGAGCGTCGCCTGCATGCGCTTGCGGCTGAACTCGTCGATCGTGAGCCCCTGGACGATCTCGTAGGCGCCGTTTCGGCAGACGACCGGATGGGAATAGACGACACCCTCCGGTATGCCATAGCTGCCGTCCGACGGAACGGCCATGCTGACCCAGTCCCCGGCGGGCGTGCCGAGGACCCAGTCGCGCACGTGATCGAGAGCGGCGGCGGCCGCGGAGGCGGCCGATGAGGATCCCCTGGCTTTGATCACCGCGGCGCCGCGCTGCTGTACCACCGGGATGAAGCTCTCCTCGATCCACTTCTGATCGACCAGGCTCTTCGCCGGCTTGCCCGCGACCGTGCAGTGGCTCACGTCGGGGTACTGAGTGGAGGAATGATTCCCCCAGATGATCATGCGCCGGATGGCCGAGACGTGCGTGCCCGTCTTGCCCGCGAGCTGCGCGAGCGAGCGGTTGTGATCGAGTCGGGTCATCGCCGTGAAGTTGCGCGGATCGAGGCCTTTTGCGTTGGCCCGCGCGATGAGCGCGTTGGTGTTCGCGGGATTGCCGACGACCAGCACCTTGGCTCCGCGGGATGCGACGTCGGCCAGAGCCTTGCCCTGAGCGGAGAAGATCTGCGCGTTGGCGAGCAGCAGATCCTTGCGCTCCATCCCGGGTCCGCGCGGACGCGCTCCGACGAGCAGAGCGATGTCGCAATCGCGGAACGCGATCCGCGGATCGTCCGTGGGCACGACCCGGCTCAGCGTCGGAAACGCGCAATCGTCGAGCTCCATGACCACGCCTTGCAGCTGCGGAAGCGCAGCGGTGATCTCGAGCAGATGCAGATTGACCGGCTGGTCGGCACCCAGCATGGCGCCGGAAGCCACGCGAAAGGCGAGCGCGTACCCGATCTGGCCTGCGCCGCCGGTGATGGCGACGTTCACAGCTTTCTTCATGAGCAGCTCCATCCGAAAGAGCCGCCCATTCTAAAGGCTGCGAGGCCCTCCGCGCCGGTCATTTGCCATGCGGTTGCGCGGGCGGATCGAGATCGAGAGCGGGATAGCTCGCATAAGCCTTGCTGAATGCCGCCCACTCGCGGTCGGCATCCGCCGTCCGTCCCTCGGCCCGGAGCTGCCGGATGCGCCGCAGCCACTCGTCGGGATGGGGCTCGGCCGTGGCACGCGGAATGACGACCAGCACTCTCGCCCGTGCGTCGGTCTCGATGAGAGACGGCCACCCTGCTTTCGACGGAGGCTGCTGCGCGCTCGTACTCGTCAGGCGAACCCGCAGCGGGTGAATTGCGGACAGCTCGTGGGAATCGGATGTCGCGGTGGCGACGGAAACCGCTGGGACCGCTGGAACCACTGAGACCACGGGGACCGCTGAGGCCACGGGCGCACGCGCCGGGGATACCACCCGTTCCACGGCCGACACGGGCAGCGCGCGGGCCTCCGACGGTGAGGAGGCGGCGACCCTTCGTCCGATGGCCGCGGGTCGGGGCCGAAGCATCGAGGTGACGGTCGCGGCGAGCGCCAACGTCACCGCGGCAGCCGCGATCCAACGGAGCGGGTGACCGGCGCGGGATGCGCGGCCGCGCTGCACCGCGCGACGCGCTTGCTCCAGCACGGCGCGATCGAGCTCCGGCGGAGGCTCCGATCGGTCGAGCTCGGCGAGCTGCCGCAGCAGCGTGGAGGGCTGCAGTCCCTCGGGATCGGCGTGCACTTCAGCGATCATGACCCGGACTCTCCGACAATTTGCGCCATGGAGATCGCACCCAGGCTGTCCGACCGATCGCGGGCGGCTCGCGCCGCTGGACTTGGCGCGGCCAGCGCGCGACGCAGCTTCGCGAGCGCATAGCGCAGGCGGCTCTTAGCCGTCTCGGCGCCCACGCCGGTGACCGCGGCGATCTCCTCCAAGCTCAACCCCGATTGCTCGTACAGCAAGAAGACATCCCGCTGCTCGGATGGCAGGCGGTCGAGCGCCGCCCGGTACCGCGCGAGCAGCTCGGCTTGCTCCGCGCGGGCCTCGGGGAGGTCCCCATCCGGCGCGCGTAGAGCGAGCTGATCGCCCTCGTCCAGTTCCTCCTCGCATGCCGGCCGATGCGGCCGGATAGCCACGCGACGCCCGTAATCGACACAGCAGTTGTGAGCGATGCGATAGAGGAACGTGCTGAACTTGGCGCGCGGCTGGTAGCTCGCGCGATGCGCGATGACGCGGCTCCAGACCTCCTGGAACAGATCGTCGGCCGCCGGCCCCCCGCGAACGTGGCGCGCGAGGTAGCGGTACAGAGCGCTCCGATGGCGAGAGTAAAGCGCTGCGAACGCCTGCAGATCACCGCCGGCATAGCGCAGCATCAATCCGCAATCGTCCTCGGTCATCTGCGCGCAGTGTACCCGTGCCCTCTCCCAGGGGGTCTTAAACGGTCTCGTGGCCCGAAAAGGGTTAAATCGCGGGTCCCTCGAGAATAGGCTTGACACCTAAATAGTGTTGTAGTTATATATAACACCATATGGCCAGGCGGGTGCCGGCCACTCGAGACGGAGGACGATCATGAACGCTTTGAATCAGGCCTTGAAAGTGGTTTTGGGCGCGACTTTTTCGCTGGCTGCGAATGCCCTGATGGTCTATGCGTGCGTTTCAGCTGTTCTGGTACGCTAGAGCGCTAATAACCCGTAACGGGTTGACCCCCGAGGCCCGATGGAGCCGCACTGGGACGAGAGCCTGCCGATCTACCGGCAACTGCGGGACCGCGTTGTCGCCATGATCCTCGAAGGCTCCCTGAAAGAAGGCGACGCTCTGCCCTCCGTGAGAAACGTCGCCGCGGAATTCCGGCTCAACCCGCTCACGGTGCTCAAGGGGTACCAGCAACTGGTCGACGAGAATCTGGTGGAGAAGCGCCGGGGACGTGGGATGTTCGTGAGCAGCGGTGCTCACGACGCTCTGCTCAAGGACGAGCGGCAGCGATTCCTGACGGAGGAGTGGCCGAAAGTGCGTGCCACCATCCAGCGGCTCGGCCTCTCCGCGGCGGATCTACTGAAAGGCGGGCCCGCATCGGCGCCCGGGCCCGAGACGGGGGACGACCATGACGACCGTCATTGAAGCGCGGGCGCTCTCGAAGTCTTACGGTAGCGCTCGTGCGCTCGACGGTGTGAGCTTCACGGTGGAATCGGGCCGGATCGTCGGCTTTCTCGGCCCGAACGGCGCTGGCAAGACGACTGCGCTCAAGGCGATCCTCGGACTGACGCACGTCGAGGGCGAGCTCCGCGTGCTCGGATTGAACCCGCGCACGCAGCGCGGCCGGCTGATGCAGGAGGTGTGCTTCATTGCCGACGTGGCGGTGCTGCCAAAGTGGCTGCGCGTGCGGCAGGCCCTGGATTTCGTCTCCGCCATGCATCCGCGCTTCGACCGCTCCCGGGCCGAGAGCTTCCTGCGCAAGACGGACATCCGTGCGGAAAGCCGCGTGCGCGAGCTCTCGAAGGGGATGGTGACGCAGCTGCATCTCGCGCTGATTCTCGCGATCGACGCGCGGCTGCTGGTGCTCGATGAGCCGACGCTCGGCCTCGACCTCCTCTACCGCCGCCAGTTCTACGACACCGTCCTCGGCGACTACTTCGACAAGGAGCGCACCGTCCTCATCGCCACGCACGAGGTCGAGGAGATCGAGAACCTGCTGACGGACGTGCTCTTCGTGAGCGGCGGGCACATCACTCTCACGAGCACCGTGGAGGGCCTCGCGGACCGCTACGTGCAGCTCACCGCCGGCCCGGGCCAGGCGGCCCAGGCTCGCGAGCTGCGGCCGTTCTACGAGCGCGAGGTCTTCGGGCGCACGGTGATGTTCTTCGAGGGCCGCGCTGCGAGCGACCTCGCCGCGCTCGGCGAGGTTCGCACACCGTCCATCGCGGATCTGTTCGTTGCAAAGATGCAGGGCAGCCGGCAAGGCGGCGAGCGGCCGCCCGGCGGCGGGACCGAGGCGGCGCCGAGGAAACGCCTGGCGGGGGGAGAATAGATGGCGCGCATGCTCATGCTGATTCGGCGCGAGCTGTGGGAGCATCGGGCTCTGTGGGCCTTCCCGCTCGCCGTGTCGGTGCTGATGGTGCTCGGTGCCGTGTTCGGGCGCTCTGCCCTGCCCGCCGGGCGCCTGCCCCTGCCGCCCGAGGCGACGCAGGCCGTCTTCGCGATCGGCGTGCTGGCATTCGGCTCCGTGCAGTACGTGACGATGTCGATC
>JASHYG010000417.1 GCA_030043215.1 Gammaproteobacteria bacterium | reverse complement strand
GCGCAGTTCGGTCCAACGGAATCGAAAGCGCTCTCGCGCATCCAGCGCATCTCGGGCGCGCGGCTGCATGCGAGCTGGGTGAACATCCCGCACGTCACCCAGTTCGACGAGGCGGACATCACCGAGCTCGAGGTGGTGCGCGCCGAGCTCAAAGACAAGGCGGCCCGGCAGGGCATCAAGCTCACGCCGCTCGCCTTCATCTTGCGCGCGTGCGTGAGGGCGCTGCTGCAGTTCCCGCAGCTCAACTCCTCGCTCGATGCGAGCGGCGAGAGCCTGGTCTTCCGCAAGTACGTGCACCTCGGCTTCGCCGCGGATACGCCGAACGGCCTGCTCGTTCCGGTCGTGCGTGACGCCGACCGCAAGGACGTCTACGAGCTTGCGCGCGTGGCGGGGGAGCTCGCCGAGAAGGCGCGCGCGGGTACGCTGACTCTCGCGCAGATGCAGGGAGGCTGCTTCACCGTCTCGAGCCTCGGCGGCATCGGCGGAACGGCGTTCACGCCCATCATCAACGCGCCGGAAGTCGCGATTCTCGGGGTCTCGCGCGCGGCCATGCGGCCCGTGTACGTCGAAGGCGCCTTCGTGCCGCGGCTCATGCTGCCGCTCTCCCTCTCCTACGATCATCGAGTGATCGACGGCGCGCTCGCCGTGCGTGTCACCACGTTCCTCGCCCGCACGCTGGCGGATGCCCGCAGCCTCGTCGAGGCCGTGCCCTGAGGCGCACCGATGTCCTCAAGAGTGGCCACGCCCCCCCATCGACCCGCACCCACGGAAACTCCCCGATGAGCTCGATCGACCTCGTCGTTCCCGATCTCGGCAATTTCGCAGAGGTGCCGGTCGTCGACGTGCTGGTGCGTCCTGGGGACAAGGTCGAGGTGGAGAGCCCCCTCATCACGCTCGAGACCGAGAAGGCGTCGATGGACGTGCCCTCGACCGCCGCGGGGACGATCACCGCGGTGCTGGTGAAGAAGGGGGACAAGATCTCGAAGGGCTCGGTCATTGCGAGGCTCGAGATCGAGGAGTCGCGCCCGGCAGCCGCCTCGGCTCCCACGGCAGCACTCTCAACTCCTGTGGCAGCGCCCTCGGCCCCCAAGGCCGCGGCCCCGGCGTCCGAGGCTTCCGGCGATACCGTTCGGATGGGCATCCTCCCCGGCGCAGCGAGACTGCGCGCCGAGGCCGAGGAGCAGCACGCGGACCGCGAGGTGCAGCTGCTGGTGCTCGGCGCCGGTCCGGGCGGCTATACCGCGGCCTTTCGCGCCGCGGATCTCGGCATGAGAGTGACACTCGTCGAGCGCTGGTCCTCGCTCGGCGGTGTCTGCTTGAATGTCGGCTGCATACCGTCCAAGGCGTTGCTTCACGCCGCGAAGGTGATCGAGGAAGCCGAGGCCATGGCCGCCCACGGCATCGCGTTCGGCAAGCCCACGCTCGATCTGGAGAAGCTGCGGGGGTGGAAGTCCGGCGTGGTGAAGAAGCTGACCGGAGGCCTCAAGCTGCTCGCGAAGCAGCGCAAGGTGGAGGTCGTTCAAGGCAGCGGCCGGCTCGTGAGCCCCCACGTCCTCGCGGTGACGGGGGAGGGCGGCACGGAGCGCATCCGCTTCGAGCAGTGCATCATCGCCGCAGGCTCGGAGGCGGTGCGTCTGCCCGGCTGGCCGTCCGATCCGCGCATCATCGATTCAACGGACGCGCTGGAGCTGCCTGGGACCAGCCGGTTGCTGGTCGTCGGCGGCGGCATCATCGGCCTGGAAATGGCCTGCGTCTACGACGCGCTCGGTGTGCGGGTGAGCGTCGTCGAGCTCACACCGCAGCTGATGCCGGGCTGCGATCCGGATCTGGTGAGGCCCCTCGAGAAGCGCATTCGCGCCCGCTACGAGCAGATCCTCCTCGGGACGAAAGTCACGGCCGTCGAGCCCCGGCGCGACGGTCTGCGAGTTGCGTTCGCCGGAGACCGCGCGCCGGAGGCGCAGGTGTTCGACCGTGTCCTGGTCGCCGTGGGGCGCACGCCGAACGGCAAGGCGATCGGCGCGGAGGCGGCCGGCGTCACCGTCACGGACCGAGGGTTCATTCCAGCGGACAAGCAGATGCGGACCAACGTTCCGCACATCTTCTCCATCGGGGACATCGCGGGCCCGCCGATGCTCGCGCACAAGGCGTCGCACGAGGGCAAGGTGGCCGCGGAGGTCGCGGCGGGCCACAGGAGCTCGTTCGATGCGCGCGTCATTCCCTCCGTCGCCTACACGGACCCGGAGGTGGCCTGGGCCGGACTCACCGAGCTCGAGGCGCGGGCCAAGGGCATCGCGTACCAGAAGGGGCTGTTCCCTTGGGCCGCGAGCGGACGCTCGCTGTCTCTCGGGCGCGATGACGGATTCACCAAGCTCCTGTTCGATCCCGCGACACACCGCCTGCTCGGCGGGGGGATCGTCGGCCCGAACGCGGGGGATCTGGTGAGCGAGGTGGCGCTCGCGATCGAGATGGGCTCGGACGCCGCAGACATCGGACTCACCGTCCATCCCCACCCCACCCTTTCGGAGACGGTCGCCTTTGCGGCGGACGCCTTCGAGGGGACGCTCACGGATCTGTACACACCGAAGAAGTGAGGCCCCGCCTCAGGAGCGCTTGCGGCCCGGCAGCCGCTCGAGCTGCCGCAGATAGGCCGTCTCATCCGGCGCGCCGCCGCCGCGCTGCGCTTCCCAGATCGCTTCCG
>JASHYG010000416.1 GCA_030043215.1 Gammaproteobacteria bacterium | reverse complement strand
GACGGAGTCTCCGGGGCGACCATCCTCGGCGACGGCTCGGTCGCGCTGATTCTCGACCTGGCGGGACTGATCCGCCTCACATCGCTGCGGGCGGCGGCCTGAGCCGCGCGGCGCAAGCAGGAGACCCGAGGGAGATCACATGACCGCGGTCAAACAGGAATCGGCAGATGCGAAGCCCGCCGCGCAGCCCGGCGCCGATGCCGCCTCCGCATCGCGCCAGGTGCTCACGTTCGTGCTGGGCGACCAGACCTACGGTGTCGATATCCTGAGGGTGCAGGAGATCCGCGGCTGGTCGGCCGTCACCAAGATTCCGCAGTCCCCGCCTCACGTGCTCGGCGTGCTGAACCTGCGCGGCTCGATCGTTCCGATCGTGGACCTGAGGATGCGCCTGAATCTCGAGCGCGCCGAATACACCGCGATCACCGTGATCATCGTGCTCTCGGTCATCTCCGGGCAGAGCAGGCGCGATTTCGGGGTGGTCGTCGACGGCGTGTCGGATGTCGTCGATGTGGACGATGGCAACGTGCGGCCCGCTCCGGAGCTCGGCGCGCGCGCCGCCACGGCCTATATCCGCGGGCTCGTGCCCATCGCGGAGCGGATGGTCGTCCTGCTCGACATCGATCGGCTGATCGGCGGCGATCTTGCGGGCCTCGAAGAGTCGGGTGAGGCCGCGTAGCGGCCGCGACGCCGCAGGGCGTCATTGGGAGATGTAAATGAGAGTTCTCGATCGCTTGATGCTGTGGCAGAAGCTGGCCGTCCTCATCGCCGCGATGCTGGTGCCTACGGCGTTGCTCGCCGTATTCTATTTGAGCCAGACGAACGGCGTCGTCCGCGAGGCGCGCAGCGAGCTCGACGGGGCGCGCTACCTGCAGGCGGTCGGGTCGACCCTCGCCCTCATCGCGAGCCACCGCAGCCGCTCCCACGCGTTCCTGACCGGCGACACGAGCCGCAAGGACGACATGTTCACCGCCGAGAGCGACATCGACAAGCAGCTCGCCGTCGTGGACGCCCTCGACGCCGAGTACGGCGCGCGCTTCAAATCGACTGCGCAGTGGCAGGCGATCAAGTCGAGCTGGTCCAACCTCAAGGCCAGCCTCGCGAAGTCCACCCCCGAGGACAACCTCAAGCGGCACGACGCGCTCTTCGACCAGATCGACGCCCTGGTCACCACCGTCTCCATGAACTCGGGGCTCTCGCTCGATCCGGACGCGAAGACCACCACGCTCATCATCGCGGCGACGCAGCGGGTGGGCGCCGCGCTCATCGCCATGAGCAAGCTGAACGAGCACGCGATCGGCGCGGCCGTGAAGGGCTATCTCGGAGGCGACGACCGCATCGCCATCCAGATCTATGGCGCCCAGGTCGTGGCCAACTTGAGCGCGCTCTCCGGCGAGCTGCAATGGGCCTCCTCCGACGCCAAGGCGGCCGTGACGCCCGCGGTCGCGGCCGTGAGCCGCGAGTTCGGCACGTTCAGCGACACGATCGATACCCGGATCGTGAACGCTCAGAAGATGGACATCCCGGCCGCCCAGGTATTCGACGCCGCCGTTCCGGCGGTGCGCGCCCTGCAGGACCTGTCCATGGTGAGCTACCTCTCGATGAAAACGGCGCTCGACAAGCGCGCATCGACCGCGGCGATCACCCGCGACGTGACGGCGGCCATCGTGGCCGGTGTGCTCGCGCTGTCGCTCGCCATGAGCTGGCTCATCGCCCAATCGCTCTCGCGGCCCATGGCCCGCGCCGTGCAGGTCTTCGATGCGATCGCCGCCGGCCACTACGACAACCTCATCGAGACCGCCGGCACCGACGAGGTCGGACAGGTGCTGCGCGCCCTCGAGGACATGCAGACGAAACTGCGCCACCAGATCGAGGCCGAGCGTGCCCAGGCGGCCGAGAACGCGCGCGTGCGCCAGGCGCTCGACAAGGTGTCCACGAACGTCGTTCTCGCGGACGCCTCGCACAAGATCATCTATCTCAACGAGACGGCCGAGGCGACCTTCGCGAGAACCCAGGCCGAGATCCGCAAGAGCCTGCCGGGCTTCGAGGCGGCGCGGCTGCGCGGCAGCTCGCTCGATGTGGTGAGCGCGGACCCGGCGCAGCAGCGGCGCATGCTCGAGACCCTGGCCGGCAGCAACGTGCAGGACCGAGTGCTCGGCGGCTGCAGCTTCCGCACCGTGAGCAATCCCGTCGTGAGCCGCGATGGCGCGCGGATCGGAACCGTCATGGAGTGGACGGACCGCACGCCCGAGGTCGCCGTCGAGCAGGAGATGCAGGCCATGCTGACCGCCGTCCTCGGCGGCAATCTCACCGAGCGCATCTCACTCGGCGGCAAGGCGGGCTTCTTCGAGGCCCTCGCGCGCAACGTCAACCAGCTCGCCGACAATATGGCGGAGATCGTCGCGAGGGTGAAGCACGCCGCGGGCGAGGTGTACCGGGGCGCCGAGGAGATCTCGCAGGGCAACGGCAATCTGTCGCAACGCACCGAGGAGCAATCCTCGTCGCTGGAGGAGACCGCCTCCTCGATGGAGGAGATGACCTCCACCGTCAAGCAGAACGCGGATAACGCCGGCCAGGCGAACCAGCTCGCGATCGCCGCGCGCGATCAGGCCGAGAGGGGCGGCGCGGTCGTCGCCAAGGCCGTGGGCGCCATGACCGGCATCAACGATGCGTCGAAGAAGATCGCCGACATCATCGGCGTGATCGACGAGATCGCCTTCCAGACCAATCTCCTCGCGCTCAATGCCGCGGTCGAGGCCGCGCGCGCCGGCGAGCAGGGTCGCGGCTTCGCCGTCGTGGCGAGCGAGGTCCGCAATCTTGCCGGCCGCTCGGCGACGGCGGCCAAGGAGATCAAAGAGCTGATCCAGGACTCCGTGAGGAAGGTCGAGGACGGGTCGGTGCTCGTCACCCAGTCGGGCCAGACCCTCGAGCAGATCGTCGCCGCGGTGAAGAAGGTGTCCGACATCGTCGCGGAGATCGCGGCAGCCTCGCGCGAGCAATCCTCGGGAATCGAGCAGGTGAACCGCGCGGTGATGCAGATGGACGAGCTCACCCAGCAGAACGCCGCCCTGGTCGAGCAGGCGACGGCCGCCTCCCAGGCCATGGCCCAGCAGGCCGGCGAGCTCAACGAGATGATGGGCCGCTATACGCTCGCGGCGAGCTTGTCGGCGTCCGTATCGAACACGCGCCGGGCGACCGGCGCCGCGGCGCCCGCGGCAGGCCCGGCCGGAGCGAGCAAGAGCGCGCCGCGCAACGACCGCCGCCGCTCCGC
>JASHYG010000415.1 GCA_030043215.1 Gammaproteobacteria bacterium | reverse complement strand
GATCTGGGTGGGCGTGGACACGTGTTTGTGCCGCACCCTTTTTGCGATCCCTATGCGACCTAGAATCCGTGCTGATGGGGAGCTATCGAAATCGTTTCTCAGCGAAAGAACTATCACGTTCGCGAAGGCGGAGCGTTCACTGCACAGCAGCACGGAAGTACACTCTCCCGCCATGTTCCCCCGGCTCGACACGCTTTCGGAACACCAACGATGACAAGATATTCCGACGTTCCTACTTCACTCGCACGTTATCACGCGGAGTGGCGCCTTCAACGGCTTGAGCCATTCCAGATATCGGGCCTCTACGACCTGTTTCCACACAAGCCCACGACCGTACAGCCGGCGTTCCGCTGGCACCCGGACGAGAAATGGCCGCATGCGGACAGCCCGGGCGTCTATTACGTCTTCGATGTAGCCTCTGAGCTACTTTACATCGGACAGTCCGGGCTGCTCGGCAGGCGCCTGTCATATTGGTTCCAAGGCAAAAACGAGTGCTCAATCTGTGGGACTTGGTGTTCCGCCAAACCTCGTTTCGTTGCCACAACGCCAGTAGGTCACCATTTCGAAGCGGTCGCGCTGGAAGCGTATCTGATTCAGACGCTAGATCCGCCCGAGAATACTGCACTGCGCAGCAGCTGAAGCGCAATCAGCGCTTGTGTGGGTACACGCCCGCGACCTTCCCGCGCCTCCCGCTCACCCACGCGAGCTGGGCGAGCCCTCACTGTCTCGGTACGAAGTCATTACATCGCCGGCATGCGCAAAGACACCCACCTCTGCCGTGCGCGATCCGCTTCCGCCTTGACCTCTGGAAACTCATCGAGAAGCTGCTGCTTCGCCATGTCCCGGTAGTGTGAGATGACCTGCCGGATGAACATCTCTTTGCCACCATCCGGGCCATCCGAGCGCATGGCGTGGACTTGTGAATACGGCGAGTTGCCAGAAACGACGTCATTCAGAAAGTCCTTCGCCCCAAGTCCGTTACCCGGATCCTTGAGTGCCTCAGAATACAGGTCGCTCTTGGGTACGTGAAGTGAAACATCGCCAAAGGCTTAGGGAATGGCTACATGGAGGTCCGCACCTGCCACAGCTCCGGAAAGAACTTGAGCTCGAGCGCCTTCGCAAGGTAGGCGACGCCGCTCGTCCCGCCCGTGCCGCGCTTGTAGCCGATGATGCGCTCGACGGTCTTCAAGTGCGCGAAGCGCCACAGCTGGAACTTGTGGTCGAGGTCGATCAGGCGCTCGGCAAGCTCGTAGAGGTCCCAGTCCTCCGCCGTGTTGTGATAGACGGCGAGCCAGGCTCCCGCCACCTGCTTGCTCGCGCGGTAGGGCTGGCTGAAGTCGCGCGCGAGGTAGTCCTCGGGAATGCCATAGCCGCGGCGGCTCAGCAGCGCGAGGATCTCGTCGTAGAGGGACGGCGCATCGAGCGCCCGCTTCAATGCCGCGTAGGCCTCGGAGTCGCGCCGGTGAACGGCGATCATGTCGGCGTTCTTGTTGCCGATCGTGAACTCGAGCAGCCGGTACTGCACCGACTGGAACCCCGAGGAGCGGCCGAGGGAGTTGCGGAAGGCGGAGTAATCCGCAGGCGTCATCGTCGAGAGCACGTCCCACGCCGCGGTGAGCTGCGTCTGCACTCGCGAGATGCGCTCGAGCATCTTGAACGAGGGGCCGACGTTGTCGCGCCGCACGCAGTCGAGCACTCCGCCGAGCTCGTGCAGGAACAGCCGCATCCACAGCTCCGAGACCTGGTGGATGAGGATGAACATCATCTCGTCGTGCTCGCGCGTGAGCGGCTTCTGGGCATCGAGCAGCCGCCCGAGCCGCAGGTACTCCCCGTACGACAGGGAGGAGCCAAGGTCCCAGTGAACCTGCTCGTCCGCGAGGTCGACGCGCTCGGTCTTGTCGAATTTCTGGGTCATGGCTGGGTCATGGCTGTGTCATGGCATGCGGCCGGCTCAGTCGCCGAACACCCATGGGGGCACTCGCCGCCAGCCATCGAGCAGCTCTCGATCGAGCGCGCGGTGGCCCGGACAGTGCTCGGCCACGCACTGCCAGAAACGGCGCGAGTGATTCATGTGGCGGGTGTGCGCGAGCTCGTGGACGAGCAGGTAGCGCATCACTTCCCGCCGCTGGAACAGCAGACAGCAATTGAGGCTGATCGTGCCGCGCGCCGAGCAGCTGCCCCAGCGGGTGCGCTGCCGGCGGACGATCACGCGAGCGTACGCAAAGCCGAGATCGCGCGAGCAGTCCTTGAGCGCGGCGGCCAGCACGGCGCGCGCGTGGCCGATGAGCCACTCGAGCAGCAGCTGGCGCACCGCGCGGGCGTTGCGGCAGTCTCCGTGAAGGCTGAGGAGTCCCGGGGAGTGCGCAACGCGCGGGCGTCCCTCCCCTCCCGCAACGTGCACGCGCCAGCTCTCGTCGCAAGCCGGCAGCTCGATCGTCCGTGGCGGAAAGGGCTGTGAGCCGGTGGTGTTGCGCCGCGCTTCGGCGCGCTTGTGCTCGATCCAGCTGCGATGCCGGGCGATGAAGTGCTCGACAGCGTGGCGGGAGGTCCGGGGCGGCACGACGACTTCGACGCGGCCCGTCTGGAACACTCGCACGGCGAGCCGGCGGGCGCGCCGGCTCTCGCGCACGACCCAGCATTCGCTCGGGTCCTCGTCGGACCACAAGGAGAGCTGAGGTGTCGGAGCGTCGAGCATCGGGGACTCGTACGGAAGCGGCCGCGGCCCTCGCCATCATACCAGCCGCCGGGCACGATAACGCCGGGCCGCTCGCAGGTGCGTTGCGTCCAGGCGCTCGCACGTGAGTTGCGTCCAGCCGCTCCACGCGTGGTAATGTCAGCCGCCGCCGAAAGGTCCCTCTCATGGCCCGCCTGAGCGACGACATTCTCGCAGCGCTTCCGATCCTCATCTGGCTCTACCTGCTCGCCGCGCGCGGCGGATTCTGGCGAGTGTCACGCCACCTTCCTCCCCAACCGCCGGGGGACGGCCCGGCGAGGAAGATCGTCGCCGTCGTCCCCGCGCGCAACGAGGCGGCCGTCATCGGCGAGGCCGTCGAGTCCCTGCTGCGGCAGCAGCTCCGCGGCGCCCTGCACGTCATCGTCGTCGATGACGGCAGCTCCGACGATACGGCCGGCGCAGCCTCGGCGGCCGCCGCGAGACTCGGTGCCGCCTCGAGGCTCAGCGTCATTCGCGGCGCCTCGCTTCCCGCGGGCTGGACGGGAAAGCTCTGGGCGATGGCGCAGGGCGCGGCCGCCGCAGGCTCCCACGACCCCGATTATCTCCTCTTCACGGACGCCGACATTCACCACGACCCGCAGAACGTCGCCGGACTCGTCGCGAATGCCGAGGCGAGCGGCCGCGACCTCGTCTCCTACATGGTGCGGCTCTCCACCGCGACGCTCGCCGAGAAGTGTCTCATCCCGGCGTTCGTCTTCTTCTTCTTCATGCTCTATCCGC
>JASHYG010000414.1 GCA_030043215.1 Gammaproteobacteria bacterium | reverse complement strand
GCCTTCCGGGCCAAGATGCTGCTGCTCGCCATTGCCGTGGCGTGCGGCATCCCGTTGTATCGGGCCGCGCGTCACGCCTCCGGTCCCCGCGCGCCGCCCCTCTGGCTGAGATGGGCGACCGCCCTGTCGCTCGCCCTGTGGCTTGCCGTCGGACTCGCCGGACGGGCGATCGGTGTGCTGTGAAGCCGGCTGAGAATCTCTCTTGAAACATCGAGAGCAAGCATGTCGAACACGAGATTGAAGGCTCGAACGCTTCCCCGCCGGCCCGCGAGCGTCTTGGCCGCGGCGACAGCTGCAGGCCTCGCTCTGATGGCGGTCCGGCTCCACGCCCAGGCCTCCGGTTCGTCCGCCGCCACTGCGAGACCCGCCGCCACGAGATCCGCGGCCGCGCCGAACATCGAGGACTCGCCGGAGACCCGCTCGCTGCTGCTTGGGGAGGAGCCCGCCGGGCCGCCGCAGCCCACGCCCCGGACCGCCGACGGACATCCGGATTTGAGCGGATTTTGGAAGGGCTCTCCGGCCACGACGCCGGTGGGCAACATCGGCAAGGATCTTCCGGGCTTCAAGCTACCGCTCACGCCGGCCGGCCGGGCGGCGCTGCAATACGACCTCACGAAGACGATCGATCCCGAGTCGCTGTGCAACATCGGAGGCATGCCGCGCCACGCCGCGAGCGCGCTGCCCTTCGAGATCGTGCAGAACCGCAACGTGGTGGTCTTCCTGTACATGTACACGTACTTCCGGGAGGTGCCGCTCGACCGCCGCACGCACGATCCGGATCCCGATCCGAGTTACTTCGGAGACAAGGTCACGCGGTGGGAAGGCGATACGCTCGTGATCGACTCGGTCGGCTTCAAAGGCAAGGGAATGTGGATCGACGAGAACGGCAATCCGGAGAGCGATGCCATGCACACGATCGAGCGCTGGACCCGGCCGGACGCGAGCCACCTGCATCTCGATCTCACCATCGACGATCCCAAGTTCTACACGAAGCGCTTCAAATACTCGCGGACCTGGCTCGCCGGCAAGCCCGGAGAGGGACTGCACGAGTATTCCTGCGAAGAGAACAACGTCGACCGCGCCCATCTCGGGCCGGGACCTGGCCCCATTCGGCCGGACGGCACGCGCGGGTACCTCGTCCCGGCATTGCCTGCGAATCCCCCGCCTCCGGAGTTCTACGAAAGCCAGGGCCCGCACTGACCCCGAGAGGCGGGATTGACCCCGAGAACCTTCGCTGACCCCGCCCTGCTGTCACCGCTTTGTCACCTCGCCGCGCGCGGCGCGAAGCTTTACACGTGCCCCCCCGCTCGCTCTGTTTGATATGGAAGCATTCCAAGATTTCATTTGCCCGCCCAGCGCTGTTTGGAAAGACTTCTCCTCTGCAGTGCCACGAGGGATTCGAGACGGACGGTCGTGATGCGCATCAGGATTCCCTCGCGGAGCGTGGCCCGTGTTCTCGCCTGCTGCGCTCTCGGTATCGCCATGAGTATGACTTCTCACGGACAGAACGCGGACATCTCGGGCGGTGACTCGACCGCAAGTCGCAGCGCCCCGCCCGCGGCGAGGAACCTGCGCGTGCTCCCCCAGGACATCTCCGCGGCGGAGCTCGACAGCGTGATGAAGGAGTACGGAGAGGGACTCGGCGTGTCGTGCGGGTACTGTCACGTGAAGGATCCCAAGACTCAGCACATCGACTACGTGTCCGACCAGAACCCCCGCAAGCAAGCGGCGCGCACCATGATCGCCATGCTCCAGTACATCAACACGACGTATCTCTCCCGGATCGGCGATCCGCGCTATCCCACGCTCGTCACCTGTGGCAACTGCCATCAGGGACAGACTCATCCCCCGGATTTCGAGCAGGCGCATTGAACCCGAAGCCGCGATGGCGAAACCCGACCGCATGATCTTCCGCAGAATCCACCTGGCGCTCCTCCTCGGGCCCGGCCTCTGTGCCGTCGGCGCCGCTCAGTCGCCTTCCGAGATCGTGCACTGGTCGGCGTCCGTCGTGTCGAGGACGCCCGCCAAACCAGGAAGCGTCGCGATCCTCGCGCTGTCGGCGACCGTAGAGGACGGCTGGCACGTCTACGCACTCCGGCAGCTGCCGAACGGGCCGACTCCGCTTCGCGTCACTCTCGATTCGAACGGGATCGTCCTCGTCGACGGCTCCCCTTCGGGCACGGCCCCGGAGAAGAAATTCGATCAGAGCTTCGACCTGGAGACGCAGTTCTACACCCGCGCATTCGCCGTCCGCCTACCGGTACGCGTGCGGCCCCAGCCGGCCGCGGGCCGCAAGCTGATCCCGGTGAGCGTCCGCTTCCAGAGCTGCAACGGGCAGGTCTGCGAGCCGCCGACGACCATTCATCTCTCCGCGGCGATCGACGTGCCATCGGACCCCTCACCGCAATCATGACACTCAAAGCCCCCAACTGCGCCCGATACAAGCACCCGCGAGCCCGCCTGCGGGCACACCTCACCGTCTCGCTCGCTGCGCTCGGGTATTGGGCCGCATCCGCGCACGTCCAGATCGCCGTGCAGAATCAGGGATACATTCCCTTCAGCGACGCGCCGATCAACTACCGCTCGAATGATCTCGAGGATCCGGTTGCCAAGCTGCAGCGGCGGCTCGATCAGGGCAAGGCAACGCTCGCGTACGATCCGTCGCACGGCTATCTGCCGTCCGTGCTAAAGCTGCTCAACGTGCCCGCCGACTCGCAGACGCTCGTCTTCTCCAAGACGAGCTTCCAGTATCAGA
>JASHYG010000413.1 GCA_030043215.1 Gammaproteobacteria bacterium | reverse complement strand
AGCTCCCGTCCGGCGAGGGAGATGCGCTCCTCGTCCTGCATGATCCGCATGCGCTCCGGCGGCACCGGCACCAGATCGCCGTAGAGCTCGCGGTAGCGCGCCTCCCCGTAGACGGCGATGGACGCCGAGATGAGCCTCTCGGGGCGGGTCAGGTGAGGCGCGCCGCGCGGATGCACGACGGCACGCGCGTTCGGCAGCTCTCGCAGCAGCAGGCCGGCTCCGCCTGCATGATCCAGATGCACGTGGGTGAGGAAGACGAAGTCCACCGCTTCCCGCGCGACGCCGAGCATCTCGAGCGCCGCGAGCAGGCGCGGCACCGAGTGGTTGGTTCCCACGTCCACGAACGCTGCGCGGCCGGCGTGCTGCATCACGTGCGCCGCCGCGAGGCCGGGCCGGATGTAATCCGTGTCGACCGCCGTGATGCCGTGCGGATGATGAGTGAGGGTCGCTTGCAGCATGGCGCACATCATAGTAAGAGAGCGATTCCATTGTCGCACTGCAAGCTTGTCATGAGCCGACTTCCCCTGGGCGCGCGGCTCCTCGCCACCGCGTGGCTCCGCGCCGCCCGGCAGCCGCTCGCCGCCGCATTGCTTTCGCTCGGCTGGGCATCGCCCGGACCCGCGCAGCCGCCATCGCAAGTCCCGTACCACCCGGAGCGCGGCGACCTCGTCCAGGAAGGCGTGGGGCCCGTCGATCCGGGACTCGCCGAGCGGCTCGCGCCTTACCTGGAGTCGCGCGAGGCGACCTTCCTCGACTGGCTGCCGGACGGCAGCATGCTCGTGAGCACGCGCTTTGCGGATACCGCGCAGATTCATCGGGTGGCCGCCCCTCTCGGCTCGCGCGAGCAGCTCACCTACTACGACGATCCGGTGACGGAGGCGGCGGCGCCGCGAGCGGCGGGAGCCGGCTTCGCCTTCCTCAAGGATCGCGGCGGCGACGAGAACGCCCAGGTCTACTACTACAGCCTCGCGGCCCGCAGCGCCCGACTGCTGACGAGCGGCGCGTCACGCCACGGCGACCTCGTCTGGTCGAAGGATGGCCAGCACCTCGCGTTCTACGGCAACGAGCGCGACGGGGCGAGCTACGACATCTACGTCGACGATATCGGCGCCGCCGGCAGCCGGCCGCATCTCGTGGTCGCCGGGCAGCAAGGCATCTGGGTCCCGCTCGACTGGTCGCCCGACGGCAAGACCTTGCTGGTCCGGCAGTCCCTCTCGACCGAGGACAGCCACCTGTACCTCGCCGATGTGGCAACGGGCGGCATCACACGGGTGGACTCGGGCGATCACAAGGCGGGTATCCGGTCGGCGCGCTTCGCGCCGGACGGCCACGGGATCTATCTCGTGTCGGACCAGACCGGCGAGTTCTCCGAGCTGAGCTACATCGATCTCGCCACGCATCAGTCGCGCGATCTCACCGCCGCCATCCCCTGGGATATCACCGCGTTCGACGTGAGCGCCGACGGGCGCTACATCGCGTACGTCGTGAACGAGGACGGCCTGAGCCGGCTCACGGTGCTCGATACCCGCTACAAGCTGGAGCTCTCTCCGCCCGGCCTGCCGCAGGGGGTCATCAGCACGCTCCAGTTCGATCGCACCGGACGCTGGCTCGCGATGACGGCGGAGAGCCCACAGTCGCCGCGCGACGTCTATGTCTTCGACGTCGAGCTCAACCGGATCGTCCGCTGGACCGAGAGCGAGCCCGGCCCTCTGGCAGAGAGCGTGTTCGTGCCGGCCGAGCTCATCCATTTCCCCACCTGGGATCGCGCGGGAGCCCATCGCCGCACCCTCTCCGCCTACGTGTACCGCCCGCGCTCGCCGGGAGCCCACCCCGTTCTCATCGACATACACGGCGGACCGGAGGCGCAGTACCGGCCCACCTTCGATCCCTTCATCCAGTTCCTGGTGAACGAGCTGGGGTATGCCGTCGTTGCGCCGAACGTCCGCGGCTCCTCCGGCTACGGGAAGACTTTTCTCAGCCTCGATGACGGCAAGCTGCGCGGGGATGCCGTGCGGGACATCGGCTCGCTGCTCGTCTGGATCGATCTGCAGCCCGATCTCGACGGCAAGCGCGTCGCCGTGATGGGCCAGGGCTACGGCGGATACCTCGCGCTCGCGGCGCTGGCCGACTACAACGATCGCCTGCGCGGTGGAATCGACTTCGCCGGCGTCACGGACTTCGCGGCGTTTCTCGAGGAGACGGCGCCCTATCGCCGCGACGGGCTGCGCGCCGAGTACGGCGACGAGCGCGCCCTCGGCACGCGCGAGTTCCTCGACCATCTCTCGCCGATCGATCGCACGAGATGGATTCGCAAGCCGCTCCTCGTCGTCCAGGGCCTCGACGATCCATGGGTTCCGCCGACACAGTCGGAGCAGCTGGTCGCCATGCTCCGCTCGCGGGGCGACGACGTGTGGTATCTCGCGGTGAAGGACGAAGGCCGCGACTTCGGCAGGAAATCGGACCGCGACACCTACTATCGCATCGCGGGGACATTCCTGGAGAGTCTCGCGGAGTAGCCGGGCCGGCTCCGCCCCGTTCGGATCGGCCCCGCTGGTGCGCCTCGCCGGGGGCTCGCCGGCTACCAGTCGCTTCCGGCCCTCACCGTCGGAGCGACAGGAAAGTCTCCGGCCGCGGCAACGTCTCGAGCGAGGGCCGCAGGCTCGCGTAGTACTCCGCGACGATCCACATGTTCTCCTCGGTGACCGGCAGGGACATGCTCGCCATCACGGGGTTCTTGCGCTCGCCGTCCTTGTACTCGCGGAGCGCCTGGACCAGGTAATCCGGGTGCTGGCCGGCGAGCGACGGATATTGCGGAACGATGCCGACGCCGTCCGCGCCGTGGCACGCCACGCAGACGGCCGCGGCGGACGGTGGAGTGCGTGCGCTTGCGGGTGTGGCCGCGCGTCGCAGCGGCTCGCCGCCGAAGTACGCCGCGATGTCCGCGATGTCCTGGTCGGACAGGGTGGAGGCCTGCGCGTGCATCGTGGTGTGCGCACGCTCGCCGGCCCGGTACTCCTGCAGCGCCGCCACGATGTAGTCGGGGGACTGGCCCCAGAGCTTCGGCACCTCGTAGTTCGGGTAAGCGTTACGATAGCCGGTGACGCCATGACACCCGAGACAGGTCTGAGAAAGCACTTTGCCACGCGCCGCATTGCCGCTGAGCGGTGGGCTCTGAGCAAATGCCGCGCTCGCGAGCGCTCCGCAAGCGAGAACGGCTGAAATCGCACCCAAGCGAACCCGCGACGCCATACCTGTCCTTTGGAAGTTATCGAAAAAATGGCCCCGAATCTTAAGGATTTGCGCCGCCTTTTGCCACCCGCTCGCGCCCGGCGCAGCAGCCGCCGGCCATGGTGCGGGCTGCCGGCGGGCTCGCGCAAGCTCTCGGGACGACTGCGCGAGCTGCCGGCGCGCCGATCGCCGCTCTCGCGGCAGCGGCGCGCATGATCGCTCTCATCCAGCGGGTCCTGCGCGCGGAGGTCGAAGTCGCAGAGCGCACGGTCGCGGCGATCGAGCATGGCATGCTCGCGCTGATCGGAGTGCAGCGCGGCGATCAGCCCGCCTCGGCCGACCGCCTCCTCGAGCGCATCCTGAGCTATCGCATCTTCGCGGACGCCCAGGGCCGGATGAACCGTCATCTCGCGGAGACGGGCGGCGGGCTCCTGCTCGTTCCGCAGTTCACGCTGGCGGCGGACACTCGCAAGGGTACGCGGCCCGGATTCAGCACCGCCGCGGCGCCCGAGGCGGCGCGGGTCCTGTTCGGCCATCTCGTGGCTGAGGCTCGAGCTCGGTACGCGCCCGTTGCGGCAGGCGAGTTCGGCGCGCACATGCGAGTCTCGCTCGTCAACGACGGTCCGGTCACCTTCTGGCTCGAAGCCTCCGCAAGCTCCTGAAAAGACTGGGAGAAGGTCCCAGCAAAACTCCCGAAGCCGCGCGCCGTGTTTTGCCCTATGATTTGATTTGGCCCCGCACGAGCGGGAGTTCTGACCCCGGGGTATCGAAATGC
>JASHYG010000412.1 GCA_030043215.1 Gammaproteobacteria bacterium | reverse complement strand
TCGATACCGGACTGCGCACCTTGAAGTCCGAGCTCGGCCCGACCTGGGGCGATACGGCGGTGCTGCTCGCGACGGAGTTCGGGCGCACGGTGGCCGAGAACGGTACGCGCGGCACGGACCACGGCACCGCAACGGCCGCGTTCCTCGTGGGCGGGGCGGTCCGGGGCGGGCGGATGGTGGCGGACTGGCCGGGACTCAGCGCCCGGGCGCTCTACCAGGGCCGGGACCTCAGGCCGACGCTCGACCTGCGCTCGGTGATGAAGGGGGTGCTCGCGGAGCACCTGGGGGTCCCCGAGCAGGCCCTCGAGCGCACGGTGTTCCCGCACAGCGATGGCGCGAAGCCGCTGACGGGGCTGACGCGGGCCTGAGAAGACAGCCGCACCGCGCCGCCGGATCGCAACCGCGCCATCGATGTCGAGAATACGGTGGCCGCGGCGCGCGCCGATGGGCAGACTTGCGCCGGGATGGAAGCAGACGGCCGAGAAGCCGCTCCCGGAGGCCGCATGACTCAAAACCCCGTGCTGGGCGCCACCTACGCCTCACTCCGCGCAGAAGTCGACGTGCGGGACTGTCCGGTGGACGGGAGGATTCCCGAGAATTTGAGCGGCGGCTTCTACGCAGTGGGGCCGGATCCGCAGTATCCGCTCGCGCCGGGTAACATTCCCTTCGATGGGGAAGGGCACGTGCGCGTGTTCCGGATCAGGAACGGCCGTGTCGATTATCGCAGCCGCTACGTGAGAACGGAGCGCTACCTCGCCCAGGACAGAGTTCGTCGCAGCTTGATGCCGATGTACCGCAACCCCTCCCTGGACGACCCCAGCGTGCAGGGCCTGAGCCGCAGCACCGCCAACACTCACGTCATTCAGCACCAGAATCTGATCCTCGCGCTGAAGGAGGACAGTCCGCCGACCGCCCTTGACCTCAATACGCTCGAGACGGTCGAGCCCGTCTATACGTTCGGCGGCCAGCTGCCGCGAGATCAGCCGTTCACCGCGCACCCGAAGGTTTGCTCGAGAACCGGGAACATCGTCGCGTTCGGCTACGAGGCGCGCGGATTTGGGAGCGACTCCATCGCGGTGTTCGAGATCGACAAGCAGGGCAGGAAAGTGTGGGGCGCCGAAGTCAGGATGCCATACGTGAGCAGCGTGCACGATTTCGCCGTGACCGAGAATCACATCGCCTTCTTCCTCATTCCGCTCGCGATCGACCCCGAGCAGATGAGACGCGGCGGCATTCATTGGTCCTGGGACAAGGACAAGAAGACCTTCCTCGGCTTCATGCGCCGTTACGGTGACGGCACGGATCTCCAATGGATCGAGGGTCCCGCGCGCGGGGGCAGCCACACGCTGGGCGCGTTCGAGGACGGCGGGAAACTGTACTTCGATCGGGAGGTCACGGCGGCGAATCCGTACTCCGTGATACCCAACAAGGACGGAGCGCCCTACGATGCGGCGGCGGGCACCAGCTATCTGCATCGTCTCACGGTCAATTTGAATGGGCGAAACAGCGGCTACGGCATCGAGAAGCTGTACCCGCTGATCGCGCCCCTGCCGAGACAGGACGATCGCTACAACACCGTGCCCTACCGCTACGGGTTCATGGGCTGCCCGGATCCGGCCGACCCCGTGCGCTGGAAAGCGGCATGCTATGCGCGGGTTGACCATCAGACTCGGTCTTACCAACTCTGGAAGGCGCCGGCCACTCAGTCGCTGGGCGAGCCGGTGTTCGCGCCGAAGCGCGTCGATGCGCGAGAAGGCGAAGGCTACCTGCTCGGCGTCACGTGGCATCTCGACCAGAGCCTGCGAGCCGATCTTCTGATTCTCGACGCCGAGCACTTGGAGGACGGGCCGATTGCCACCGTCCAGCTGCCCGTCCAGGCCTCGCCGCAGATTCACGGCTGGTGGGTGCGGGAGGATCAGTACCCGCCATGAAGCAAGTATGGACGGTCGCGAGGGGAGGCCCCGAGAATCTGCAGCTGCGGGAGGCCCCTGATCCACGCCCGCAAGCGAAGGAGCTGCGCATCAGAGTCCGGGCCAGCGGCATCAACTTTGCGGACGTCCTGGCCCGCAAGGGGCTCTATCCCGACGCGCCGAAGCTTCCGGCCGTAGTGGGCTACGAAGTCTCAGGCGTGGTCGATGCCGTCGGTCCGGAGGTGGAAACAGGCTGGATCGGCAAGGAAGTCTTTGCCCTCACGCGCTTCCTCGGCTACGCCGATACGGTGGTGGTCCCCCAGGTCCAGGCCTTCGAGAAGCCCGCGGGCTTGAGCTTCGAACAGGCTGCCGCTATCCCGGTCAACTACCTGACTGCCTGGCAGTTGCTCGTTGTCATGGGCGCGCTAAAGCCCGGCGAGACGGTTTTGATCCATAACGCCGGCAGCGGCGTCGGGCTGGCAGCGCTCGATATCGCCCGCCACATCGGAGCCACGATCTACGGCACCGCGAGCGCGGGCAAGCATCCTTTTCTCAAGCAGCGCGGCCTGCACGAGGCGATCGACTACACCAAGCTCGACTGGACGCGCGAGGTGGCCAAGCTGACACAAGGGCGTGGCGTGGAGCTCATCATCGATCCCTTGGGCGGCTCGGAATGGAAGAAGAGTTATCGCGCTCTGCGCCATACCGGGCGGCTCGGGATGTTCGGCGTCTCCACGGCGGCCGATTCGCGCCTGCCCGGCCCGCTGAGGCTGCTCAAGGTGGGTTTGGGCATGCCCTGGTTCAACCCGGTGGCTTTGATGAACGCCAACCGGTCGGTCTTCGGAGTCAACCTCGGGCACCTGTGGCACGAGGCCGCGAAGGTCGAGGCTTGGACGAAGGCCTTGGTGGATGGGGTGAACGCAGGATGGGTGCGCCCGCACGTGGATAGAACGTTCCCGCTGGCACAGGCCGGGGAGGCGCACGCCTATATCGAGGCGCGCAGGAGCACCGGCAAGGTCGTTCTCGTTATTTGATGTGCCCTTGCACCAGCTCATGGATGCCCTCACCATGCTTGGACTATGAAGAAAACCTCCTCGAAGAAAAAGGCCGTGCGCAGCCTCAAGTTCAAGCGCCGCGTCACTGGCGGCTACTCGGGCCGAAGCCCCGTTACGGGAGTCCGCGTGCTGAGGTCTGTCGCCAAAGGCGCTTCGATCTCTTTGGATGAAGTCCGTCGCGTGGTGCGGGACCTCGAGCCTCTGGCGCTCGTTCGATGACGAATACGCCGCGACGTTTCACGCTCTGATTTTCGCCGTTCGCGCCTGCGGATTTTTGCCGCGATCGGCGCGCGAACTCGATGACGGTGGGCAG
>JASHYG010000411.1 GCA_030043215.1 Gammaproteobacteria bacterium | reverse complement strand
GCCCTCGTGGGGCAAGCGAATCCATATTGAAAGGCCAGAGTGTGCTCGCGGCGCCCGGTGAGGTCCGGAATCAAGTCGAACGCAGGCGCCAGCTGATAGCCCGAGGGCGTCGCCAGCATCCAGAAGTTCTTCAGATGATCATCGACGTTGCCGATCGCGGCGTTGAATACCATGTGACGAAACAGGCTCGAGAGGTCCGCCGAGGGCGCGGCCGAGTGCTTGGCGAGCACGGCGGCGAGATCCGAATAGCTCGTGACGAAGACGCCCGGACGCTCTCTGCAGAGCGTTCTCATGCTCACCATATGGACTCGACCCCGCTCGCCGATCACGTCAAACCGCCGCACGAGCAGAGCTCGTCTGCGCCCCACGGCTTGAAGACGCGAATCCGGTACGGTGAGACCCGCACGCCTCGCGAGCTCGAGGCAAACGGCTTCAAGACCCACGACGTCGTGAATTCCGTCGCGAACGCGGCTCGGAAACTTCGCGACCCACTCTCCCTCATCGTCGTGCACCAGCGCTTTCGGCCGAGCGCCGCCGACGCGGCTGCTGCCCTCCAGCAGCTTTCGGAACTCGTCATCGGACGGTAGCGTGCCCGCCTCGAATCTCGAGGCTGCCGCGAGCAGCGCGGAAAGCGACCGCGTCTGGAGAGTCTCTGCCATGTCTCCGGCCTCGGGCGTCTCCGTGAAGACGAGCGCGCCTGTTCCTCCTCCGCGCAGAGCGAGCAACATCTGGGGCAGGGATGGCGCTTTCCCCTCCGACGTGAGCGCTCTCGCCAGAATCTGCCGGCCCCAGTCATCGGGTAGCGCATCGTCGAATGCGCCGAGGGGCGGGTGGAATTGCTCGGCCCGAAAGCGACGTCCCGCTCCCCCGAGAGGCAGCGAGACCGGATCGAGCGCAAAAGCGGTGGGGTCGCGGACCCACTCCGTGGAATACTCGAACTCTGACTCGAATCGGCCTCCCGATGCGGGTTCGCTCGTCGCGACCTGGCCCGCGAGCGTTACCGTGCCGTCGACACGGCGCACCGAGACATAAAGGCGCTTCACCGGCGCCGCCTGGAGGCCCGTTGCCGGCGATGCTGGCCTTCACTTTCGTTGCGCGCGCGGTCGAGCAGGCTCTCGCGCAGCTCGAGCACGTGATCGAGCTGCTGCAACTCATCGAGGAGCCATAGCGCCGTGAGCCAGGTTCCGATCTGCACGGTCGGCAGTCCGTGCTCCATCGCGCGAACGGTCCGCTCGGAAACGCCGAGCCGCTCGGCGAATACGGCCATCGTATCGTTACGCTCGAGGCGCGCGCGCCGCAGCCGCTGCCCGAGCGATCTCAGGACACTCCGCGCTTCGGTAATCTGCCTCACAGGGTGTATACAACGCTAAGAATTCGTACAACCGGAATTATACAGCCGTTTAATGCCAGGTTCACGCGAAGCGGCCGGGGAGCGGCAGGGCCACCCGGAACCTCGGCGAGCTCAGGGCAGCAGTCCGAACACCGCAACGCTGTCGGTGCTCGCGACGAATACCATGCCGTCGGCAACCGCCGGGGCGATGAACTTGTTGCCCGCGCCGAATTGATCCCGCCCGTTCGCCGCCTGGTTGCTGTTGTAGAGCTCGGTCGCGAGGTTGGTCGCATCGTACGCGTGGAGCACCGCGGGGGTTGTGTTCTCATAGGCCCAGACGATGGCGCTCGAGGTACCGTTCGCCGAGATGACGGGAAACGTCCCGGGAGACTCGAACTGCGTGGAGGTCGCGGAGGTCGGTGAGCTCGAGAGCCGCGCGCTCGTCACGGAGAACGCCACCATGGCGCCGCCGTTCGGACCGTAGTAGACCGTGCCGTTGAAGTACGCCGGGGTCGACCACACCCCGCCGCCCAGCACCCCGTCGAGCTCCTGCCAGATGTTGTTGCTCGAGGCGTTGAACTCACCCATCGAGCTGCGATCGACCACATAGAGATTGCCGTCCTTGCCCGCGCCGACGGCGAGCTCGCGCACGGTTCCACTCGAGTCGGTGAGATCGGGCAGCAGCATCACTCCGCCCGAGCCCAAGTCCGTGTCGTTCTGCGACTCCGTCATTTCGTTGGACATCGTGAAGTAGTCGGTAACCGTCAGGGTGCCACTCGCGAAGGCGATCTTCACGAACGAGTTGCCGTAGTCCCCGCCGCTCGGAAATCCGCTCGCATTGAGGGTCGTCTCGAACCGGCCGTTGCCCGTGAGCACATAGACGTTGCCGCTCGCATCGGCCGCGGGACCCCCGCCGCTCATCCAGATCGCGGGACCCTGATTGGCGTATCCCGAGCCGCTCGCGCCCGGGGCAACGTTGAGGACGCCCGTTTGAGCGAGCGTGCTCTCGCCGTAGGCGATGATCCATCCGCCGTAGGGAGCATCATCGCAGTGCGAGGTCCAGGCCGTGTAGATCGTGCCGTTCTCGAGCAGCAGCGCGGCGCGCTCCGCGTACTGCCCCGGCGCGAAGGTCGTCGCTCCGTACGTCGCGGCGATCTCGACCGGGCTGCCCGCGAGCTCCGCGCCCGTCGTCACATCGAGCGCGTGCAGCCGCTGGTGATAGTTCCCGGAGGCGTCCTTCGTCATCGACACCACGAAAATAGTCCCGTTAGGGCCGGCGCTGCGGTCGATCACCGGGGTCGAGGTGACGCCGATCGCCGGCGTGATCTGGCCGCAGGAGCGGTCGTCGCTCGCGGTCTCCCCGGAGGCCGTGAGCATGACGTGCCACAGGGTTGCCCCCGTGTCCGCGTCGAAGGCGTACACCGAGTCGTTCTCCGTGGCGACGAACACGGTGTCGTGGGCGGTCCCCGAGATGGAGAGCTGGGAGAGGTAGAGCGGCTCGGCATCGACCTTGCCGTCCACCAAGAGGTTGCGCAGCAGTCCGAAGGTCGCGGACTTGACGTTCGAGGGGGTGAGCACCGACTCCGTGAGGTTCTGCCCCGTGCGCAGCACGTCGTCCTTGTAGGTCACCACGTCGGTCTGGCTCGTCGGCTGCGTACCGCTCGAGCCCTGCCCCGCAGAGCCCGAGGCAGCGCCTGCGGAGGAGGAATGGCCGCCGCCACAGGCCGCCAGGCCGCCGCCCACCGCGATGAGCAGGAGCGCGACCGAAAGATGAGATGCCGCAGCGCGGGGTTCTTGCATCGACACCCTCGGCACAATCTCCGGTGCGGCCTAGCGTACCCGCGCCAACGGAGAGAATCACCGACTATATAACAACTATTATAATGGTATTTAAATCGATTTTATCGTATAATAACCATTATGATAGATGTTAGTCTCTCGTCCGCCGCAGAGCTGTGTGCCGAGCTCGGCTCGCGCCTGCGATCGCAGCGGCTCGCGCTGCGCATCCCGCAGGCGGAGCTCGCGAAGCGAGCTGGGCTCAACGTCAATACGATCCGCAACGTCGAGGCAAGAGCGGGCACGGCCTCGCTCGATTCGATCGTTCGGTTCGCTCTCGCGCTCGGACTCGCGGATCAGTTCCAGCCGCTGTTCGGCTGGCAGTTGAAGTCGATCGCCCAGATGGAACGGGCACAATCGGCCCCGCGTCAGCGCGCCCGGCCCAGGCGGCGCCGGTGAGAAAGATCCAGGTCCGCTACTGTGGCTGGGGCGAAAGCTGGCCTCTCGGCACGCTTGCCGATGATGGGACGGAGCTGCTGTTCGAGTACTCGGTGCAAGCTCTGGAGCAGGGGCTCGAGCTCTCACCCCTGCACCTGAGGCTGCGGCCGCAAGCCTACGGGGGGTTCCCCGTCGAGCTCTCTCGACTGCCGGGGCTCATCGCGGACTGCCTACCGGATGGGTGGGGCCTGCTGCTGATGGATCGGCTCTTCCGCCGCAACGGTCTCGATCCAGGGAGCCTCTCGCCGCTCGACCGCCTTGCCTTCCTGGGCGACCGGGCGATGGGAGCGCTCATCTTCGAGCCAGCTCGGTCGCCGGAACTCGCACGCGCCGAGCTGCGGATCCTTGACCTCGCGCGAGACGTGAGGACGGTGATCGCCGGGGATGACGGCGCGGTGCTCCGGGAACTCGTCCTGCTCGGAGGGTCACCGCACGGCGCTCGCCCCAAAGTGCTCGTCCACTTCGACCCGGACCGGCACTCGATCAATACCTGCCCTATGCCCGGGCATCGTCCTTTGCTCGTGAAGTTTCCGGCGCGGGAAGAGCACAAGGAGGCCTGTGCGGTGGAAGAAGTCTACTCTCGCATCGCGCGAGCGTGCGGTCTCGCCGTCCCCGACACCTGGCACTTCGACCTGGGACCGCGGCTCGCAGCCTTCGGGACTGCCAGATTCGACGTGGAGCACGGGATGCGTGTGCCGGTACACACGCTCGCCGGCGCTCTGCACGCTGACTTCCGGCTCCCCTCTGCGGTCGATTACACGATGCTCCTGCGCGCCACGCGTCTGTTCACGCGCGATGAGCGCGAGGTGCAAAAAGCTTACGAACGAGCGGCCTTCAATGTCCTGTTCAACAACCGCGACGATCATCCGAAGAACATTTCCTTCCGGCTCGGGAGCGACCGATCGTGGCGCCTCGCCCCTTGCTATGACCTCACGTTCAACCGCGGATCAGGCGGGGAACATCAGATGGATGTCTGCGGCGAAGGCCGGAACATCACGCGCGAGCACCTGTTGCAACTCGCGAAGCAGGGTGGGTTGCGAGCGGACTCGGCCGTCTCGGCGCTCGACCGACTCCTCGAGCACGCCGCGCTGTTCCGGCATTTGGCCAAGGAGCAGAAAATTCGCGCAAGCACCGTAAAGTCGATCGCCTCGGCCATCGAGGGAAACCGGGCTCGCCTTGCCTGAACGTCAGTCGGCGACACGGCGACGCGCTGCGCCGTATAGTTCCCACCATGCCTGAGATCTCCGTCGTGGTCCCCATCCTCTCGGAGGCGGAGAACGTCCTCGAGCTGCACGCGCGCCTCGCGCGCAGCCTCGCCGCCGAGGACTGGGAGCTGATCTTCGTCGATGACGATTCGCCGGATGGGACCGCCGATCTGGTGAGGGAGCTCGCGCAGCGGGA
>JASHYG010000410.1 GCA_030043215.1 Gammaproteobacteria bacterium | reverse complement strand
CGCGCGACCACCACCAGGATCGGGGCCGCAATGCCGATCCGCGCGTAGGAAGGGATCAGCGCCATCCCCGTGATCGAGGCACCGATCAGGACCAGGGAGAGCAGCATCGCAGGCCGTCGCCCCACGCGATCCGCATACCGCCCGAGCACGATGCCGCCGATGGGCCGTGTCGCGAATCCGGCGCCGAACGTCGCGAGCGAGAGCATCAGGCTCCCGTAGGCCGTCGAGGTCGGAAAGAAAGTGTGGCCGATCTGGATCGCGAACAGCGCGTAGATCAGGAAGTCGTAGAACTCCAGCGCGTTGCCGATCGTGGCGGCGACGATGTGCCGGCGCTTGAGCGGCACGGCGCCACGGTCAAAGTCCTGCACGGAGTACCCTTGGGTCGGACAGGGGAGGCGGCTCGAGCTGGGCACTATACCCGAAAGCCGCATCCCGGAATCCCGGGAGCCCTTCTCCGGCGCGGCCGCGAGATGCACAATGGCGCGAGCGCCCCGTGCGGACGGCTGAATCGGAGGCCAAATTGAAGTGCCCCAGATGCAAGACGGACTTGGCGCCGGCCATCCGGCACAAGATCAAGGTCAACGCCTGTCCATCCTGCAAGGGGATGTGGCTCGAGCGCCTGGAGCTCGAGCAGCTTGAAGATGAGGTCTTCGACTTCGGTGAGCACGCGAAGGGGACGCTCGTCACCGACTCCACGCCCACGACGGACAGATGTCCCGAATGCAACGCCTCGCTCAGCCGGTTCAGGTACCGGTTCTACGACCTGGAGATGGAGCTCTGCGAGAACCAGCACGGCTTCTGGCTCGAGGCGGACGAGGATACCCGAGTCCTCGAGCTGATGAAGCGGGAGGAGGCGGATCTCGAGAGAAAGCTGGTTGCAGAGGATCGCTGGGCTGCAACGTTGAAGCGTCTGCACTCCGGCTCGTTTGTGGAAAAGCTCAGGGACCTGTTTCGCTGAGCGGGCCGACTTGCCCGGCGAGCTCGTGAATCCCATGAAAAAGGTGCTGGTCGCCGCTCTCTCCGCCGTTTGTTTCTCCGCGCTGCTTGCGGGATCGTCGCGGGCCGCAGAGGGGATGTGGACGTTCGACAACTTCCCGTCGTCGGCGGTGAAGACGCAGCTCGGCGTCGACATCGGCCCGCAGTGGTTGAGCCACGTGCGCGGCGCGGCGGTCCGGCTCTCCTCGGGCTGCTCGGCCTCCGTGGTGAGCGGCGACGGTCTGGTGCTCACCAACCACCACTGCGTGCGCCAGTGCGTCCAGCAACTGTCTTCCGGCAAGACCGACTATCTCACGAGCGGGTTCAGCGCCCCGACGCGGCAGGACGAGCGGCTCTGTCCGGGCATGCAGGCGGAGATCCTCACCGCCATCTCGAACGTGACGCCGGAGGTGCAGGGCGCCACCGCCGGAAAGTCCGGGCGCGACTTCGTGAGGGCGCGCGACGCGAGGATCGCGGCGATCGAGAAGCGGGGCTGCTCCGGACAGGAGGAGCGATTCCGCTGTCAAGTCATCTCGCTCTACGAGGGAGGCGAGTACGAGCTCTACAAATACCGGAAGTACGCGGATGTGCGGCTCGTGATGGCGCCGGAGCTGCAGACGGCCTTCTTCGGCGGAGATCCGGACAATTTCAACTTTCCCCGCTACGATCTCGATTTCTCCTTCGTCAGGCTCTACGAGAACGGCAACGCCGTTGCGACGCCCGACCATCTTCATTGGTCCTTCGCGCCGCCGAAGGCGGACGAGGCCGTGTTCGTGGTGGGCAATCCCGGCACGACCGATCGGCTGCTGACCGCCGAGCAGCTCGCGACGATGCGGGACCTTTCTGTTCCGTGGTACCTGGTGCGGCTCTCCGAGCTGCGGGGCCGGCTCATCCGCTTCGGCGAGGAGAGCGCGGATCACGCGCGCATCTCCGACACCCTGCTGTTCGGGGTCGAGAACACCTTCAAGGACCTGTACGGGGAGGAGCAAGCGCTGATCGCCCCCGAGCTCATCGCCTCCAAGCGCCGCGCGGACGAGGCTCTGCGAGCCAAGGTGGCCGCCGATCCGCAGCTCGCCCACGAGATCGGGGATCCCTGGGCCCGGATCGCCCAGGTACAGGCCGACGTGAGGGCGCTCGCGATGCCCTACGATCTCGAGGAATCCCGCGCAGGTCTGGGCAGCCGCCTGTTCAGCTATGCCCGCGCCCTGGTCCGTGCGGCCGAGGAGCGTCAGAAGACCAACACCGACCGCCTTCCCGAGTACACCGACAGCCGCTTGCCGCTCCTCGAGAAGACGGTGCTCGACCCCGCGCCCGTATATCCGGAACTCGAGCAGGTCGCGCTCGAATTCTGGCTCTCGAAGCTGCGCGAGTACCTCACAGCCGATTCGCCGGCGACGGGGATCTTTCTCGGCCGGGATTCGCCCGAGACCCTGTCCGCCCAGCTGGCGCGGTCCCGACTCGCGGATCCGGCCTACCGCAAGCAGCTGTGGGACGGCGGGCTCGCCGCGGTACAGGCATCCGCCGATCCCATGATCCGCTTCGTGCTCGCGACCGATCCGGCGTCGCGCGCGGTTCGCAAGGCCTACGAGGCCCGTGTGTCAGGGCCGACGGACCAGGCGGCGGAGAGGATCGCCAAAGCGCGCTTCGCGGTGTACGGCACGAGCGTCTACCCGGACGCGACGTTCTC
>JASHYG010000409.1 GCA_030043215.1 Gammaproteobacteria bacterium | reverse complement strand
ATTTGCGACTGCATCCACGCTTTCTCGGTCTGGGTCAGCGTGGGCGTCGCCGAGTTGCGGAACAGGGCGTCGATCTCCTGGCTGATGCGGTCCGCGCTCGCCGGGTCCTTGACGCCGACGATGAACGCCGAGGCCTCGTCTTTTTCGCCTCCGGCGTTGGCGAAGTAGTCGTAGTTCATCCACAGCTCGTCCGCCGGAAGGGCGCTGTCCTTGTAGCGGTAGATCCCTTCGATCGTGAAGGCCCAGTTGCGGCTGCCGTCCGCATGCTGCCAGATGGGCGTGCCGACCGTGATGCGGTCGCCGACCTTCCACCCGTAGCGCTTCGCCAGGTCCGCGCCGACCAGCGCCCCGGTGCGCGTGTGCAGCATCGCGGCCAGCTCATCGGCCGGAAGCACGAGCTCCGGAGAGATCTTGAACAGCGACGCAATGTCGAGTGCACCCCCGCCCACCCCGTTCCTCGGATCCTGGAAATAGCCGCCGAAGTATCCGTACGCGGCGACGGCCGTCACGCCGGGGATCTGCTCGACCTTGTCCCGCAGGGCGATCGGCATCCAGCGGGTGAAGCCCATGCGATTCACGATCCGCAGGCGCGTGTCGCTCATCGAATTGATGACCGCATCGAGGGCGCCGGTCACGCCGTGGAGCATGCCGAAGAGCAGAAAGGCGACCACGATCGACAGGAACGTGAGCAGCGTCCGCAGCCGGCTGCGGAGAAGGGCGGCCCAGACGAGGGGGAGGTACTTCATCAGGTGGCCCGGAACGCCAGCATGACCGGGACACGTGCGGTCCGCAGAGCAGGCAGTAAGCCCCCGATCAGCCCCATCAGCAGTGCCCAGCCCGCGCCGACCGCGGCGACGAAAGGCGTCACGGCGAGCTGGAAGCTGACTCCGAAGGGGCTTGCGGACAAGCCGTTGAAGAATGTCCAGGCAAGCCCTGCGCCCAGCAGCGCCCCTAGAGCGGCGAGCAGAATCGACTCGGCGAGGACAGCGGCCACGATCGGACCCGGCCCAAATCCGATCGCACGGAGAGTGGCGATATCGCGCCGCCGAATGTCGACCAGGGCGTACAGCGAGTTCATGGCCCCGAGTGTGGCGCCGACGGCCATGATTGCGCCGACGAAGTAAGAGGCGAATTGCAGGATTCCGTCGAGCCCCTTCATGGTCCGAGCGGTCAGCTCGCGTTCCCGTTCCGCCTGTACGCGCAGACCGGGATTCGCCTTCAGCGCCGCCACGAAAGCATCGAAGCCGGAGGGTGACTGCAGCATCACGGTCGCGTCATTATAGCTGTCGCGGCCGAACGCCGCCAAAATGCTGCCGGCATCGGTGTACAGCGTGCAGATCATCGCGGGATCCTGATCGAAGTGTCCGACGACAGTCCAATCGCCGCCCCGCAAGGTCCGCCGATCGCCGATATCAAAGCCGGCGTATTCCCGAGCACATAGGTTGCTTGCGATGAGCTCGTGCAAGCCCGGCCGAAACATGCGGCCGGACGTGACGTGCAGCTCCGGCTTCAAGTCGGTGAGACCGGAACTGTCGCCGTAGAGTGGAAATTCGATTCGGGCGCCGCCCGCTCTCCTTCGAGCCTCGATGAGGACCTCGGCCTCGAGGACCGCGATCGGCTGCCCCTTCGCATTCCTACGTATGCCGGGAAGATCGCGGAGTGCGGACGCAGCCTCACTCGGAATGCTGCTGTCAGCTACCGATTGCGATCCGACACTGGTCAGGACGACGCGATCGGCGCGTACGTGCGCCATGGCGTCGCGGCGAGCGCCGACGCTCATCGCCAGCATTGCCGCCAGCACCCCCACGGCGCTCGCGATGCCGATGACAATGGTGACTGCGGGGCCGATTTGCTGCCCGATGCCCCCGATATTCATGCGCAGCAGTGCGAAAAATTGGCGAGAGGATCTCATCCGACCTTCCTAACGGACTGTCAGCGCCGAGACGACGTCCAGCTTTGCGGCTCGCACGGCAGCCGCGGCCACGCTGAGCGCCGCCACGAGCAGCGAAGCTGCCAAGCCGACTTCGACGACCGCGAGCGGCATGGCGATGCCGGGCACCCTCTTCGCGGCAAACGGGAAGGCCATCTCGGCAAGGGAAAGGCCTAACACGGCGGCGGCGAGGCACATCGTCACCGCCTCGGCCACGATCAGAGCGAAGACGGTGCCATCCGTGAAGCCGAGGGTCTTCAGCACGGCAAGCTCCGGCGATCGCTCGCGGATCGACTGGGTCATCAGCGTCGCGGTGGAGAAGAGCGAAGCGAACAGTACCGCCGCAATGACCGACCGGATGACGAAATTGAGATTCCCGATCGCTTGCATTTGCGACTGTGCCAGCTCACGGAAGGAGTCGGTCTGCGTCTGATTGGAGGAATTGGCGAACTGACGGTCGATGGCGTCCGCCACCATCACTGCCTGCTTGGGATCGGACAACACGACGATGTAGCGTGCCGCCGTGCTCTTGTTGGCTTGGCGCGCTGCATCCAGGTAATCGTAGTGGATCAGAATGAAATCGTTGCCTTGCACATCGAGCTTGTCGATGAAAGTGCCCACGACGTCGAAGACCCAGGTCCCCGATCCGTTCGATTGCTGGGTGGGGGAAAGCAGCGGTATTCGATCGCCGATCTTCCAGCCGTACTCTTTCGCCAATCCACCGGTGATCAACGCTCCAGTCCGGGTCTGCTCGAAGGCTCGCAGCGCTTGAGGGGACACCGCGATCACGTTGTCTGCCACCCAGGCCTGGGAGAGGTTGGCGGCGACCACACCGACGGGCTGAGTCGGCTTCTGATAGGTCGCGTCGAGACCGTCCACGATCCCGACCATCTTGACGCCCGGGACGGACTCGATCCGTTTAAGGTAGGCGAGGGGGAGCGAGTCGGCAAAGCTCACCCGGCTGTGCACGACGAGCAGATCTGCGCGCGCATCCGCAACCACCCGATCGACGCCGCTCTTCATGCCCTGGAGAATCCCAAACAGCGCAAAGGCGACGGCGACCTGCAGAATGATCAATGTGGTGCGCGTAGGCTTGCGCCATATGCCCGACCAC
>JASHYG010000408.1 GCA_030043215.1 Gammaproteobacteria bacterium | reverse complement strand
ACGGCGGGACGCCGGCCTCGCGCGCCCGCGGGGCCAGGATGCGGCTCTCGGCGGCACCGGCGATCACGGCCCCCACGCGGTCCCCGCCGAGCGCGGCGATCCACGCGAGCAAGGCCGCGGCGCGCACGACGACGGCGGATTTGAGCTGCCTCCGCGTCCCGAAATACAGTGCCGGATTGAGGTCGGCGAGCAGCCAGACCGGGCGCTCGCGCTCCTCGCGAAAGAGCTTGGTATGGGGCCGGCCGCGCCGCGCGGTGACGCGCCAATCGATGCTGCGCGGGTCGTCTCCCGGAACGTACTGGCGCACTTCCTGGAACTCGAGCCCGCGGCCGCGGTGCGTGCTCGCGTGCGCGCCGGCCGACAGCACTCGCCTCGAGCGGTGCGAGTCCATGGCAAGGCCCTGCGCGAACCCGCGCAGCGCGAGCAGCTCCTCAAAATCCGGCAGGGTCATGGAGCCGGTACTTTCTCGAGCAGTTCGTCCACGCAGGTCTGGGCACTGATGCCGCGCGCCTGCGCGCCGTAATCGAGTAGCAGCCGGTGGCGCAATGCGTCCGGCGCGATGCTCTGGACATCCTCGGGACTCACGAAATCGCGTCCATCGAGCCAGGCCAGCGCGCGCGCGCCGCGCTCGATGGCCATGGCGGCCCTGGGGCTCGCTCCCCACTGCAGCCACCCCCGCAGCCGCGCGCTGTAGGGCTCGGGGTTGCGGGTGGCATGGACGAGCGATGCGATGTACTCCGCCACCGGCTCGCTCAAGGTGAGCTCGAGCACCTCGCGGCGCGCAGCGAACACGATGCCCTCGCTCAGCCGCTCGCGGGGCGGCGGCAGCTCCCGCTGGGCGATGGCCTCGCGCCGCGCGAGCTCCATGATCGAGAGCATGGCGCCGCGGTCGGGGTAGTCCACTCGGGTATGCAGCATGAAGCGGTCGAGCTGCGCCTCGGGCAGAGGATAGGTGCCCTCCTGCTCGATGGGGTTCTGCGTCGCCATGACGAGGAACAGCTGCGGCAGGCGATAGCTCGCCGCGCCGACGCTGATCTGCCGCTCGGCCATCGCCTCGAGCAGGGCGGACTGCACCTTCGCCGGCGCGCGGTTGATCTCGTCGGCGAGGATCAGGTTGTGGAACAGCGGCCCGCGCTGAAAGCGGAACGTCCCCTCCTCCGGACGATACACGTCGGAGCCCGTGAGATCGGCCGGCAGCAGATCGGGCGTGAACTGCACCCGCTGGAAATCCGCTTCCAGGGCCTGGGCGAGCGCCTTGATCGCCCGGGTCTTGGCGAGGCCCGGCGGCCCCTCGACGAGCAGATGGCCGTCGGCGAGCAGCACGACGAGCAACCGCTCGACCAGCTGGTCCTGGCCGACGATCTGGCTCGAGAGATAGTCTCGGAGCCGCCGAAACGCCGCGAGCGCGGCGCTGCCGCCCCCGCCCGGAGCGGTGGCGAGATCGCGGATGTCCGCGCTCATGGACTCCTCTTCCTCATCGTCTTTCGGGCCTCGCAACCCATCCCGGCTCTCAGCATACGCTCGCATAGGGCCGCGAGGAGCGCCGAGGAACTCAAGGCTCCGGCCCAGGATCGTCGGGCAAGCCGTCCTCGCGCGGCGGCATCTCCGAGACCCACCCGTGCCAGATCGAGACCAGCGCCGCCATCAGCGCCGGGCCGAGGAAGATCCCGAGCAGGCCGAAGGACTCGATGCCACCGAGGATTCCGAGCAGCACCGGCAGGAACGGCAGCCGCGCCCCGCCGCCGATGATCGTGGGCCGGACGAAGTGATCGGCCACGAACAGCACGATGGTGCAGACCGCAAAGACGCTCACGGCGGCGGCGAGCGAGCCCTGGTAGGCGAGCATCAGCGCCACGAAGCAGAACACGACGGGGGCCGCGAACGGAATCATCGCAAAGATGCCCGTGACCGCGCCGAACAGGACCGGATGGGAGGCGCCCGCGATCGCGTAGGCGGCCCCCATGATCGCCCCTTCCGCGACCGCGACCAGCACGATGCCATCGACGGTCGCGCTGATGGCCTCCACGGCGCGATGCAACAAGCGCTCCGCGGTGTGCCCGAAGAGGCGGCGGCTCGCGAGCGGCACGTCCTTTCGCAGCCGGTCGCGGTTCAGGTAGACGAAGAACAGCGTGAGCAGAGTGAACACGAGCGTGACGACGCGCCTTGCGACCTGCACGCCGACCAGCCGCGTCCACTCGATGACCATGGGCCGCGCGTGGGCAAAGACATCCGAGGTCATTCCGGTGTCGTCGAACAGCTCGAGCCACAACCCTTGAAGCCACGTGCCCACCCGCGGCAGCTCCTGAATCCCGATGGGGAGCGGGGGCGGCCCGTTCCTCGCCGAGTCGATGAACGCGCGCACGAGGGAAACCGCCTCGTTCACGGCAAGCGCCGCGCCGTAGACCAGCGGCACGATCAGCACGATGCCCAGCAACGTAGTGAATGTTGCCGCGGCCCAGATCTGGCGCCCCCGGCCGCGGAATCTCGCGAGCCAGCGGTCGTACAAGGAGGAGGTCGCGATGGCGAGCACGACCGCCCAGCACAGGGCCGGCAGGAATCGCCGCAGCATCCACACGCCGAGACCGACCAGGCAGGCGATCAGGACGTATCGCGAGACTTTCTGCGTACCGGATGTATCGGGGGGTTCTGACACCTCAGCTCTCCGATGGCCGAAGGATCGCGGGCGCTACTCGCGAGCCGCCAGCCGGGCAAAGACAGCTCTCATGGTCTCCACTCGGGCGACGTATGCGCGGGGGTCCTGCCCCGCGCAGCGCTGGCCGCTCACGAACCGGAAGCCGCGCCGGGCGAATGCCTCCCCCTCACCCGCGCCGCAGAGGTGGATCACCGCGGCAAGCTGCTGTGCCTCGCGCGGTGTCGGGGAGCGGACGCGCAGCTGGGTCAGGACCGCCTCGACGTGCCGGTCGAGATAGGCGGACGTGAGCTCCACCGCGTGGCTCGGGATCACCCGGAAGTAAAGGCCGTCGAGCCAGCAGGAGCGCCAGTCGTTCCACGGCCCCTCCCCGACGACCGCATGGCCGTGAATGCAGTAGTGTCTCGCCTCGGCGAAGGTTCCGTCGGTGATCTGATACATGCCGACGGCGCTCGAGGCCGGCCGGTACAGATCGAGGGGCCTGCGGTCCCACGACCAGCGCCAGTATGTCCGAGCGATGGGATTGCCGGAGCCCTCCACCTGGGCGAGAGCGGCCAGGAATTCCGGAGTGATCCGGTGTGTCGAGTACTCCCGGAAGATCGGGCCGTAGTCGCGCCAAGTCTCCGCCGGCAGCTTGTAGAGCGTGCCGCTCACCGGGAAAAACAGCTCCGAGGGCTTGCGGACCACCTGGTAGACCCAGTTGAGCGCGAGCGCAATCCCCGCGAGCGCTGCCAGGGTAAGGCCGATCTGCGCGAGCCGCGGGCTGCGCCGGAAGGCGCGCCACAGGCGACGCCTCAGGCGGGGAGTCGGCCAGAAGCTCCGCAGCCGCAACCGCCGCCCGGGGGCCGTCCGGCCTCCGCGCCGAGTGCGCCGCACGGCCGACCTGCGCGCCGAGTGCCCCGAGCGCCGGCTCACGGTGGGCACGTTCGCAGCCCTTCGATCGGCATCGCTCGACCCCCAATCGATCCGGTTGATCCGGCGGCGATAGTCTACCCGACCCTTTGCGCCCGTTCGCCGCAGCTCGGACATGTGAATTTCCGGGATGGATCACGGCGCGGCGCACCGCATCATGCTTAGCTATACTCGAGTTATTGTGAAGTTCGGGGGGCGAGGGTCGATGAACCGTGGAAAGGCGTTACTGTGGGCCGCCGTGGCCCCGCTGATCCTGGCTAGCACGCTGGCGCGGGCGGCAACCTCGACGTCCGATCCCTCGACGACACCCCATCACCCCCGCCACCGTCGTCACGCCCATCACCGGACGGCGGGAGACGGGCCCAATTTGCGGTCGATGTCGGCGCTGGTCCTGGATGAGACGCACTCGCAAGTGCTGTACTCGCGGCGGGCGGACGCTCCCCAGCCCATTGCCTCCATCAGCAAGCTCATGACGGCCATGGTGGTCATGGACGCCAAGCAGCCCCTCGACGAGGTGCTCGAGATCACGTCCGACGATTGCGCCGTCGGACGGGGCACCGCCTCACGCTTGAGAGTCGGCACGCGGCTCACCCGTACGGACCTGCTGCATCTTGCGCTCATGTCGTCGGAGAATCGCGCGGCGCATGCGCTGGGGCGGAACTACCCCGGCGGCATGACGGCGTTCGTGCGCGCGATGAACGCCAAGGCCGAGGCACTCGGCATGACCACCGCTCACTTCGTCGAGCCGACGGGCCTCTCGAGCGACAACGTCGCGAGCGCCGACGACCTCTCGAAGATGGTCGCCGCCGCCGCGAAGTACCCGCTCATCCGGGAGTACTCGACGGACCGCCACTACACGGTGCGCGTCGGGCGCCGCAGCGTCGAGTTCCGCACGACCGATTCCCTCGTCGCCAACCCCGCCTGGCAGATCATCGTGCAGAAGACGGGTTATATCGCCGAGGCAGGCCGCTGCTTGGTCATGCAGGCCGTGATCGATGGCCGCAAGGTCGTCATCGTGCTCCTCAACTCCTTCGGCAAGTACACCCGGGTCGCCGACGCCCGCCGCGTCCGCAAATGGATGGAAGCGAAGCTGAGCGTTGAGACCGCCCGCACGGCCGGCTCCACCGCCTGATCCGCCGCCTCGATCGGCGCTGCCTCGATCCGCGCCACCTGAATCCCTGCCGTTCCGAATCGCTCCCCGCCCGTCCACCTGAGCGCGGCGGAATCTTTGCCTTATACTCACCTCGCCGCAGGTACTCGACAGGCGCGCGCGCGCGCAGGCGAATTGGCAGGTTCCAAGTTGACGAACCGCATGACGAATCTCGCTCGATTCCTGGTGCTCGCCCTCGCGACGCTGGGCTCGCTCTTCCCGCTCGCGGCCGAGGCGGCTGGGCCGCATGGGGGGCCGGACGCCCGGGCCGACCGGATCATCATCTCTGGCGCCGCCGGGCACCTGGGCGAGCTC
>JASHYG010000407.1 GCA_030043215.1 Gammaproteobacteria bacterium | reverse complement strand
GCGACTTACGAGCACAATCGCGACCTCATCTCGATAGGCGCCTACCAGCGCGGCAGCGATCCGCGAGTGGACGCCGCCATCGCCCTGTGGCCGCGCCTCACCAAGTTCCTGCAGCAGGACATGCGGGAGCGGGTCGATTTCGCGGCGAGCCTCGCGGCGCTGCGGACCCTGCTCGCCGAGAATGCCGCGGCCGGGCCTTGACGCCGGCGCGGCGAGTACCCTAACCGATGCGAGCAAGCAAGCAGTTGGAGCTGGTGCAGCGCGTGACGGACGACGAGGAGCGCCGCCGTGCCGAGGGCCTCGCAACGCGCGAGCGCCGCGTGGCGGAATGCGAGGCCAAGCTCGCCGAGCTACAACGCTACCACGCGGGCTACCAGAAGGAGTTCGCGAAGCACGCCGGAGGCGGCATGAACGGTGCCCGACTGCGGGAATTTCAGGCCTTTCTCGCGCGCCTCGGCGAGGCGTTGCGCCAGCAGACGGAGATCGTCGACCGCGCCAGGATCGAGCGCGACGCCGAGCTCGCGGGCTGGCGGCAGGCCGCCCAGCGCGCCGACATGGTGGACCACGTCGTGAAGCGCCGGAAGGACGAAGAGCGGCGGGCCGTCGAGCATGAGGAGCAGCGCGAATCGGATGAGCGCAGCTTGAGGAGACATACCCGCCATGAGCAGTAGAAGTACCGGAGCCTCTCTGTCCGCCGCGAGCGCGGCTCGCTCCGCTGCGGGCGGCTCGTCGACCGACGCCCGGTCCGCCGGCACATCGGGAGGGGGAGGCGCCGCGGCCGCGGGGAGCTCCGCTGCAGGCGTCGCGTCCTCGGGGGGCACCGGCACGGGCGGCTCCGCATCGGAGGGCTCGGATTTTCTGCTGCTCCTCGCGAGCGCGGGATCCAGCGCGCAGGTGGCAACGCCGGCAGCGCCGGCAGCGTCAGCCGCGTCGGGCACACCAGCCGCGCCGACCAAGTCGGCTGCGTCGGCTACGTCGGGCACGTTGGCCGCGTCGGGCACTTCAGCTGCGTCGGGGACGTCGGCCGCATCGGCTGCGTCAGCTGCGTTAGCCGCGTTAGCCGCGTCGGCAACGTCGGCCGCAGCGAATGCAGCGACCGCACCGGACCCGGCTCCCGAGGCATCGAGCGGCGGGCAGAGCGCCTCGAGCGCCGACGGCTCATCGGGCACGCAGAGCGGCCCGAGCGCTTCGAGCGGCAAGCCGAGCGGGAAGCATGCGGACGCCGACGACGACAGCGCGGCGCAGTGGCTTACCCAATCACTCATCCCGGCGCTGAGCGTTCCCGCCGCGGCGACGTCGGCCGGATCCGCCGCGGCGGCGGCCTCCTCGGGCAAATCGGGGAGCGGCTCAGGCTCGAACGCAACGCGTGCCGACCCAGGACTCAGCGCTGTCGAGAAGCTCTTGTCTCAGACGGCCGCGGCCGTGGCATCCAGCGCACCTTCCGCCTCGGGCTCGGCGCAAGCCCCGAGCGCGGGTGGCACCGACACCGCCGGCGGTAGCAGCGGCGGTAGCGGCTCGCAAACCGCATCTCAGCTCCTGGCACTGCTCACGGCCGCGGCAGGCTCCTCGAGCCAGTCCGGCGGCGGCACCGCGCCGAGCGACTCCTCGCTGTCAGCGTCGGCCGGAACAGCGTCTGCCTCAACGCTGGCGACGCCGGCAACGACAGCAACGACGGTGACCGATCCACAGAGCGCGGCGGCCGCAGCGCGGCTCGCCTCCGCAACGGCGGCATCGCCCAACCCGCTCACCTTCATGAAGTCCGAGCTGCACGCCTCGGTCGGCACCGCGCCCTGGGTCGATGAGCTCGGGAGCCATCTCACCTGGATGGCGAGCCGCGGCGTCGAGTCCGCGTCGCTCCAGGTCTCGCCGCCCGATCTCGGTCCGATCGAGGCGCGCATTTCCGTCCATGGCGGCGCCGCGAGCGTTTGGTTCGGCGCCGCGCATCCCGATACCCGAGCCGCGCTCGAGCAGGCCCTGCCACGGCTGCGAGCAATGTTCGCCACACAGGGCCTGCCGCTCGCCGACAGCGGCGTGTTTCGCGAGCCCCCGCGGCAGGCGCAATCCCGGCCCACATCGGCCTCGAGCGCATCGAGCATCGCGGCCCTCGCCGGAACTCCGGCGGCCGCCTCCGGCGAGACTGCACGCCTCGGACTCGTCGATCTGTACGCCTGACCCGCGAGCGGCCGCGGGATCGGCGAGTTTCCTCCTGCGAGCGGCCCGCGCCGCGTGAGCGCCAACTTTCCGACGCGGCCGCGGCGGTGAGATGCGCTTCACAGTCGCCTCGGAGCCGGAAAATCCCTGTCATTCATGCACTTGAGCGCGCGCCGAGCCGCATGGCATACGCGTTGCACCCTTGGTCCCCAGCATCCGGCAGGTGATACCCGACGATGGCTGAAATTCCGACTCTGGAGCCCGCGCAAGAAGTGGCGCAGGCCGGCGGCGCGAGCCCGCAGCGCAAGCGCTCGTGGCTCGTTCTCATCATCGCTGCGGTGGTCGTGCTCGCCGCTGCGGGCGCAGGCGCATGGCTGTTCCTCGGCCATTCCGACTCGAAATCAAAAACGGCGCGGGCGGCCGTGAAGCCCGCGGGACCCGCAATCTACGTCGCGCTCGATCCGCCGTTCGTCACCAACTTCGAAGCTGACCAGGTCGTGCGCTTCCTGCAGCTGTCCGTCGAGGTCATGACGCACGATGCGCCGACGGTCGACATCATCAAGGCGAATGATCCGATCGTGCGCAACGACCTGCTGCTGCTGTTCAGCAACCAGAAATACGCGGACATCTCCACGAGCGCGGGCAAGGAGCGGCTGCGCTCCGAGGCGCTCGCCGCGGTCCGCAAGGTCGTCGCCGAGAACGGCGGCAAGCCCGACAACGTCGAGGCCATCTACTTCACCAGCTTCGTCATGCAATGAGCGCAAGCGCATGTCCCCCGAGAAGATCCTGAGCCAAGACGAGATCGATGCGCTGATCCACGGCATCGATGCCGGCGCCGTCGACACCGATCCGCGACCGATATCGGACGAGGCGCGCGCGTTCGACTTCCGCAACCAGATGCGCATCGTGCGGGGGCGCATGCCCACGCTCGAGATGATCAACGAGCGCTTCGCCCGGCTGTTTCGCGTGGACTTGTACAACCTGCTGCGCCGCTCGCCGGAGATCGGAGTCGGCCCCGTGCAGACCAAGAAGTTCAGCGAGTACGTGCACACCCTGCACGTGCCGACGAGCCTCAACCTCGTGAAAATCAACCCCTTCCGCGGCACGGCGCTCGTCGTGCTGGATCCGAAGCTCGTCTTCACCGTGGTCGATAACTTCTTCGGGGGCAACGGGCGGCTCGCCAAGATCGAGGGTCGCGACTTCACGGCGACCGAGCAGCGAGTCATCCACATGCTGCTGCGCAGCGCCTTCGCCGATCTGCGCGAGGCCTGGTCGCACGTCTCCAGCATCGAGATCGAGTACCTGCAGTCCGAGATCAATCCGCACTTTGCGAACATCGTGAGCCCCTCCGAGATCGTGGTGGTGACGAGCTTCCACATCGAGCTCGACGGCGGCGGGGGCGATCTGCACGTCACCATGCCGTACGCGATGCTCGAGCCGCTGCGCGATGTGCTCCTCGCGGGCGTCCAGAGCGACCGCGCCGAGCACGACGAGCGCTGGTTGCACGCCCTGCGCGAGGAGATCGACGACGCGGAGATCGAGATGTCGACGCTGCTCGGACGCAGCTCTCTGAGCCTCGCCGAGGTGCTGAATCTCAAGCCCGGGGACGTGATCCCCTGCGACTTCAACGGCAAGGTCACCCTGCT
>JASHYG010000406.1 GCA_030043215.1 Gammaproteobacteria bacterium | reverse complement strand
CCCGCAGCTCGTCGTCCGCTCCGTCCGGCCACATCACCGGACCCGGCGCGACCGCATTGACGCGCACGTCTGGGGCCAACTCGCGGGCGAGCGACTTGGTGAGCATGATGAGGCCCGCCTTGGCGATGCAGTACACGGGATAGCGCTTGAGCGGCCGCAGCCCATGAATGTCGACGAGATTGAGAATGAGGCCGTGCGCCGCGGAGAGATAGCCCGCCGCCGCCTGCGCGAGAAACAGCGGGGCTTTCAGGTTCGAGCCGATGAGGCTCTCCCACTGGCGCTCGTCGATCCCGCCGAGCGGCGTCGCGAAGAAGCTCGAGGCGTTGTTCACGAGAATGTCGAGCCTGCCGAACGCGGCCACGGCGTCCGCGACGAGCTGCGCGAGCCGCGGGGTCTCGAGCAGATCGGCCTGCACCGTCACGGCGGAGCGCGGACGGGCAGCATTCAAGCTGCGGGCGAGCGCAGCGGCCTCGCGCTCCGAGCTCCGGTAATGAAGGACGATATCGGCGCCCGCCTGGTGCAGAGCGCGCGCGAGCTCCGCGCCGACGCGGCGCGCAGCTCCGGTGATCAGGGCCGTCTTGCCCGCGAGGGGCAGGTCAGGCTTGGCGTGCGGCTCGGGCATGGAGTGCGATTATGACTCCATCCACGCCACCCTCAATGCTCCCGCCCCTCACCCCGGAGGAGGCCGAGCATTCGGCGCGGGTCGAGGCTTCGATCCGGCGGCGCATCGCCGAGGCCGGCGGGTGGATCGACTTCGAGACCTTCATGGAGCTCGCGCTGTACGCGCCCGGGCTCGGCTACTACAGCGCCGGCAGCGCGAAGCTCGGGCCAGCGGGCGATTTCATCACCGCCCCGGAGCTGTCCGAGCTCTTCGGGCGGTGTGTCGCGCGCCAGTGCGCGGAGATCCTCGCTGAGACCGGCGGAGGGGACATCGTCGAGTTCGGCGCCGGCACGGGCCGCATGGCCGCCGTGGTGCTGCAGGCGCTCGCGGAGCTCGACGCGCTGCCGGAGCGCTACGCGATCCTCGAGGTGAGCGCCGATCTCGGTGCTCGGCAACGTGAGCGCATCGGCGAGCTGCCCCCGGCGCTCGCAGAGCGTGTGATCTGGCTCGATCGCTGGCCCGCGGAGCCGGTGCGCGGCGTCGTGCTCGCCAACGAGGTGCTCGATGCGCTCGCCTGCCAGCGATTCGTCTCGAGGCCGGGCGGGATCCAGGCGCTCGGCGTCGGGGTGGCGCCGGAGGGACACCTCGTTGCGCTCGAGCGGCCGGCGGAACTCCGGCTTGCCGCGGCGTGTGAGGCCATCTTGAGCGGCTTGCCGCGCCCACTGCCCGAGGGTTACCGCTCCGAGCTCTGCCTACGGGTTGAGCCCTGGGTCCGCGGCGTCGCGGACTTCCTCGAGCGCGGCGCCGTGCTGATCCTCGATTACGGCTTGCCGCGCTCGCACTACTATCATCCGGACCGGGGCGAGGGCACGCTGCGCTGCCACTTCAAGCATCGCGCGCACGACGATCCGCTCGCTCGCGTCGGCGTGCAGGACATCACGGCCTGGGTGGACTTCACGCGCGTCGCCGAGGCGGCGGACGCCGCCGGGCTCGAGGTGCTGGGGTTCGCGACTCAGGCGGCGTTTCTTCTCGGCACGGGCATCGAGGCGCTCGTCGCCCGGGTCGGCGATCCCGCGGCGCGCGCACGCGCCGCGAGCGAGGCGCGCCAGCTCCTGCTGCCGGGCGAGATGGGGGAGGCGTTCAAGGTCATGGCGCTCGGGCGCGAGTGCTCCGGGCCGCTCCGCGGATACGCGCATCAGGACCTGCGCGTATCCTTGTAGCGACGCGCGGCCCGCACCGTGAAGCGGTGGTGGTTGCCCGTGGAATGTGGACCGAGTCGGTTTTTTGAAGGAGAGGCTGATGATGGAGGTCATCGCAGAGCAGGTTCATTTGCCGCAGCAGCGGCTCGTGGCCTGCTGGGAAGCCATCAAGGTCGCCCCCGGCGTGCGCGAGCGGCTGCTCTCGCAAGCGGTGCTCGCCTTCACCTTGCGCCGGAAGCTGTCCTTCGAGGAGGCGCCCATTCATGGGCTCATCGTCCTATTCGGCCCCCCCGGTACGGGCAAGACGACGCTTGCCCGGGGGCTGGCGAACGAGATCGCGAAGGCGCTGACCCCACCGGAGGCCACGCTCGTCGCGATTGACCCCCATGCACTCGCGAGCATCGCCCCGGGTCAGACGCAGAAGGAGGTCACGAGACTCTTTCAGCAGACCCTTCCCGAGCTCGCCTCCTCGGGCCCCGTGATCGTGCTGCTCGATGAGGTGGACACCCTCGTGGCGGATCGTCACCGCTTGAGTCTCGAGGCGAATCCCATCGACGTGCACCGTGCGACGGACGCCGCGCTGGTGGGGCTCGATCGGCTGTGTCAGAGCCATCCGAATGTCCTGCTGCTTGCGACCACGAACTTTCCGCAGGCGCTCGACCGCTCCCTGCTGTCGCGCGCCGATCTCATCGAGGAGATCGGGCTACCCGATGAGCAGGCGCGCACGCAGATCATTGCCGAGATGCTGCAGCACCTCGCGCGTCACTGGCCGGCGCTGGAGGCGCTCAAGCGGGAAATCAGCTTCTTTGCCGCAGCCTCGGAGGGCGTTGACGGGCGGCGGCTGCGCAAGACGTTCATCGCCGCGATCGCCTCGAGCCTCGAGACCGCGCGCGATCCGAACCAGCTCAAGCCCACCCACATCATCGCGGCCCTGCAAGGTCTGCGCCGGGACATGCAGGCAGAGAGCGAGGAGCGACACCGGCTCGAGGCGCTATGGAGTCACGACCTCCACCCACATGGCGCGTGATTTTTTTGCGCGTTGAGGGGGCTACAGCGAGAGCGGTAGCACCCAAGTGACTAGGGCCCTGGCGCTAGGGCCGTGGTGCTAGGAGGTGGGTTTGGCTGCCGCGTACGACCGCTTCAACGTCCCGAGCGCGGCGGCGCGCTTCTCGCGGATGCGCGCGCCGAGGGCGGGTCCCGTGAGTCCGTCTCGGTCCTCCTCCGACAGCGACACCTGCGCGGCCTCTTCGCGGGCGCGCCGCAGGTACTCGGCCTGCGGGTAGGGGCGGTGCTCGAGCCCGGCGCGGCCGCGCGCGTCGGCCTCGCAGGCGAGAAGCAGCTCGGAGAAGCGCTCCGGCCGGCGGAAGGCATCGGCCGCCTCCAGCAGCTCGAGCACGGTCGCGGGCCTCAGCTCGAGCGCTCGATGGACGCTCGTGTGGTGGCGGGCGGCGAGCACCGCGAGCTCGCGGTGCTCGTTCGGCGCCTTGAGGCGTGACGACAGCCGCTCGACGAGCGGGACGCCGGCCTCCTCGTGCCCGTGGTGTGCCGGCCAGTGCTCGCGCGG
>JASHYG010000039.1 GCA_030043215.1 Gammaproteobacteria bacterium | reverse complement strand
AGCTCCTGCAGGCCGGCAATCTCCTCGGTGAAACGGACGCAGCGCGAGCACTGGATGCAGCGGGTCATGTCCGTCGAGACGAGCGGTCCCAGGTTCTCGTCCTTCACGACGCGCTTGCGCTCGGCGAAGCGCGAGATGTCGCGTCCGAAGCCCACCGCGAGGTCCTGTAGCTCGCACTCCCCGCCCTGGTCGCAGATCGGGCAGTCGAGCGGGTGATTGATGAGCAGGAACTCCATGGTCGCGCGCTGCGCGTCGGTCGCACGCTTCGATTGCGTGAAGATCTTCATCCCCTCGGCGATGGGCGTCGCGCACGCCGGCAGCGGCTTCGGCGCCTTCTCCACCTCGACGAGGCACATGCGGCAGTTCGCCGCGATGGAGAGCTTGTCGTGGTAGCAGAAACGCGGGATGTATACGTCGTGCGCATCGGTGACGCGGATGATCATCTCCCCCTTGGGAGCCTTCATCGGCACACCGTTGACTTCGATATTGACCAGTTCTTCGCTCATGGCTGGCTCATGCGGCGGCGAGTCCCTGGGATTCGACGATGCTGCGGCCGCCGTGATCGATCATGTACTCGAATTCATGGCGGTAGTGCTTCATGAAGCTCTGCACCGGCCACGCTGCGGCATCCCCGAACGCGCAGATGGTGTGGCCCTCGATGTGATTGGCCACATCGACCAGGAGCCCGAGCTCCTCGCGGCGGCCCTGGCCGGCGAGGATTCTCCTCAGCATGCGGTTGAGCCAGCCGGTGCCCTCGCGGCACGGCGTGCACTGGCCGCACGACTCGGACATGTAGAAGCGCGACACGCGCTCCAGCACGCGCACCATGCAGGTGGTCTCGTCCATGACGATCACGGCCGCCGAGCCGATCCCCGAGCCGGCCGCCTTCACCGAGTCGTAATCCATGCGGGTCCTCAGCATGACTTCCCCGGGCACCACCTGCATGGAGCAGCCGCCGGGAATGACGGCCTTGAGCTTGCGTCCCCTCCACACGCCGCCCGCCAGCTCGAGCAGCTCGGCAAATGGAATGCCGAGCGGCAGCTCGAAGTTGCCGGGCTTCGCGATGTGTCCGGACACCGAGAAGACGATGGTGCCGCCGGAGTTCTTCGGGCCGAGCGCGGCGAACCACTCCGCCCCCTTGCGCAGGATCGTCGGCACCGAGGCGAAGCTCTGCGTGTTGTTGATCGTCGTGGGCGCGCCGTAGAGGCCAAACGCGGCCGGAAACGGCGGCTTGAAGCGCGGCTTGCCCGGCTTGCCCTCGAGCGACTCGAGGAGCCCGGTCTCCTCTCCGCAGATGTAGGCGCCCGCTCCGACGAACGTGTGCAGGTCGAAGTCGATGCCGGAGCCCTGGACGTTCTTCCCGAGCAGCCCCGCCGCGTAGGCCTCCTCGAGCGCCGCCTCGAACCGCGGCACCGGCTCGCCCAGGAACTCGCCGCGGATGTAGTTGTACCCAACCGTCGCGCCCATCGCGTAGCCGCCGATCGCCATGCCCTCGATGAGCGAGTGCGGATTGAATCTCAGGATGTCGCGGTCGTGACAGGTGCCCGGCTCGCTCTCGTCCGAGTTGCAGACGACGTACTTCTGCATCGGCGCGTTGCGCGGCATGAAGCCCCACTTGACGCCGACCGGGAACGCCGCCCCGCCGCGGCCGCGCAGGCCCGAAGCCTTCACCGCGTCGATGATCTGCTCGCGCGGCGGCTTCTCCTTGAGGATCCTCTCCCAAGCCTCGTATCCGCCGATCGTGCGGTACGTTGCGAGGGTCCAGGAGCGCTCGAGCTTGAGCGGCTCGAACACCGTCAAGTTCATCTTGTCCCGGTATTTCTCGAGGATGTCGGTCATCGGCAAGCGCTCACTCGAGCCCGTCCAGGATCGCGTCGGCCTTCTCGGGCGTCAGGTCCTCGTAGTAGACGTGGTCGACCATCATCATCGGCGCGCCCGTGCACGCGGCGAGGCACTCCTCCTCCCGCTTGAGGAAAATCCGCCGGTCCGCCGTGCTCTCACCCTGCAGGATGCCGAGCTTGCGCTCCACGTGCGCGACGAGATCCTCCGCGCCGCGCAGCATGCAGGAGATGTTCGTGCAGATGCTCACGTGATGCCGCCCGCACGGATGCAGCTCGAACATCGAGTAGAAGGTCGCGACCTCGAAGACCTGGACCGGCGGCAGCCTCAGATACTCCGCGACCGCCTGGAGCAGCTCCGGGGTGAGGTGGCCTCCGTTCTGCTCCTGGGCCGCGCGCAGCGCCGAGAGCACGGCCGAGCGCTGGCGACCCGGAGGGAACTTCGCGACCCAGTGGTCGATCTCCCGGCGCGTATGCTCCGTCAGCAGGGCGCTCATCGGTCGACCTCCCCGAACACGATGTCCTGCGTGCCGATGACCGCCACCACGTCGGCAATCATGTGGCCCCGGACCATCTCATCGAGCGCGGCGAGGTGCGCGAAGCCCGGGGCGCGCACCTTGAGGCGGTAGGGCTTGTTCGCGCCATCCGAGATGAGATACACGCCGAACTCCCCCTTCGGGGCCTCCACCGCGGCGTAGGTCTCGCCCTCCGGCACGCAGTAGCCTTCCGTGAAGAACTTGAAGTGATGGATCAGGGATTCCATGTCCTCCTTCATGTGCTCGCGGCTCGGCGCGCGGACCTTGCGGTCGTCGATCATCACCGGGCCCGGGTTCTTCTTGAGCCACTCGACGCACTGGCGGACGATGCGGTTCGACTGGCGCATCTCCTCCACTCGCACGAGATAGCGGTCGTAGCAGTCGCCGTTCACGCCGACCGGAATATCGAAGTCCATGCGGCCGTAGACCTCGTACGGCTGCTGCTTGCGAAGATCCCAGGCTACGCCCGAGCCGCGGAGCATCGGGCCGGAGAACCCGAGCTGCAGCGCGCGCTCGGGGGAGACCACGCCGATGTTGACCGTGCGCTGCTTCCAGATGCGGTTGTCGGTGAGCAGCGTCTCGTAATCCTCGATCGCCTTCGGGAATCGCTCCGTGAACGCCCAGATGAAATCGAGCATCGACCCGGAGCGGGCCTCGTTCAGGCGGTCGACCTCCTTGTGGGAGTGCCACTTCGAGGGCTGGTACTTCGGCATCGAGTCCGGCAAGTCCCGGTAGACCCCGCCCGGCCGGTAGTAGGTCGCATGCATGCGCGTGCCCGAGACCGCCTCGTACACGTCCATGAGCTCCTCACGCTCCTTGAAGCAGAGCAGGAACACCGTCATCGCGCCGATGTCGAGGCCATGGGCACCGAGCCACATGAGGTGGTTCAGGATGCGGGTGATCTCGTCGAACATCACCCGGATGTACTGCGCGCGCTCCGGGGGAGCGATGCCGAGCAGGCGCTCGATCGCGAGCACGTACCCATGCTCGTTGCACATCATCGAGACGTAGTCGAGCCGGTCCATGTATCCGATCGACTGGTTGTAGGGCTTCGACTCGGCGAGCTTCTCGGTGCCCCGGTGCAGCAGACCGATGTGCGGATCCGCCTTCTGCACCACCTCGCCATCGAGCTCCAGGACGAGACGCAGCACACCGTGGGCGGCCGGGTGCTGCGGCCCGAAGTTCATCGTGTAGTTGCGGATCTCCGTGATCCCGGCGGAGGCGTTGTCGCTCATGAGCGTGGCGCCGGGGTGTCTCTGAGGGCCGGGTTGTACCGATTGTCCTCGCGGATGACCTTCGGGACGAGCACGCGCGGCTCGATGCTCACGGGCTGATAGATCACCCGGCGCTTCTCCGGGTCGTAGCGGACCTCGACGTTGCCGATGAGCGGGAAGTCCTTGCGGAACGGGTGCCCCACGAACCCGTAGTCCGTGAGGATGCGGCGCAGGTCAGGATGGCCCCGGAAGAGGATGCCGAACAGATCGAACGTCTCGCGCTCGAACCAGCTCGCCGACGCCCAGATGCCCGTCACCGAGTCCAGCACCGGCTCCGCTTCATTCTCGCACGGCACCCGCAGCCGCAGCCGCCGGTTGTG
>JASHYG010000405.1 GCA_030043215.1 Gammaproteobacteria bacterium | reverse complement strand
GGTGGTGATATCCGTGCTGGTGGAGGCGCTGACGTTGGCGATGGTCGGGGCGCTGATCGGTACGCTCGGCGCCTGGCTGCTGTTTGATGGTCGCGTGGCCAGCATGGCGGCAGGTGGCGGCGGGACGCAGCTCGCTTTTGCGTTGACGGTGACACCCGGATTGGTCGCGCTGGGCATCGTCTGGGCCTTTGTTATCGGCGCGATTGGCGGACTGTTTCCAGCCGCGCGCGCTGCGCGTATGCCAGTCGCGAAAGCGCTCACGTCCGTGGCTCGATGAGGTCACCACTGCTTGCGGGCATGGGAATGGGCGGTCGGGGTGATTCCCTGCCGCGCGGCCATGGCGGATAATGCGAGGAGTCGCCTCGCTCATTTCCGATCGGGAAGCCGCGGAACACGCTCGCCTCAAGAGGATGCTCGATGGCACGGACTCTCGAGAAGCTTTTCACCGGCGGATCCTTTTTCGAGGGTCCGCGCTGGCGCGACGGACGCTGGTACGTCTCCGATTTCTACCAGCATCACGTCCTGGCGATCGACGAGGATGGCGCGGCGGAGGAGGTGCTGCACGTGCCCCAGCAGCCCTCGGGCACCGGATGGCTGCCGGACGGCTCGCTGATCGTCGCTTCGATGCGCGACCACAAGCTGCTCCGCCGGTGGCCGAGCGGGAAGGTCAGCGTGCATGCCGACGTGTCCGCGTTCTGCGGCGGGTGGTTGAACGACATCGTCGTGGACGGGCATGGGCGCGCCTGGTGCGGCAACTTCGGCTACGACCATTTCGCCGGCGAGCAGCCGCGTACGACGAACGTCATCCGTGTCGACCCCGACGGCAAAGCGACGCTTGCCGCGAGCGGCCTGCACTTTCCCAACGGATCCGTCGTCACGCCCGACAACGGGACTTTGATCGTCGGCGAGACGACCGGTGCGTGCTATACGGCCTTCACCATCGCGGGCGACGGCACGCTCCAGGATCGTCGCGTCTGGGCGGCGCTGCCCGATCTGCTTCCCGACGGCTGCTGCCTCGATGCCGAGGGGCGTATCTGGTCCGCCGATCCAAAGGAGTCGCGCGCGCGGCTCATTGCCGAGGGAGGCCGGGTGATCGAGGAGATCAGAACGCCCCCCGGAACGGCGCCGTTTGCATGCATGCTGGGAAGCGCGGACGGCAAGACGCTACTGCTCGCCTGCTCGCCGCCCGGTGTCGGCGCCGGCCGCGAAGGGAAGACGGACGGCTGCCTCTTCACGGTGCGCGTCGATGTTCCCCGCGCGGGCTATCCGTGATGCCGAGATTATAGGCCTCGAACGCCCATACGTCCGCCGTCTGCTCGATATCCTTGTCCGTCGGCATGTAGATGTGACTGGTGGAGCTGGTCGTGCTCAAGAGCACCGGGTTGGCACAGCCCTGCGCCTGCTGCATCCGCGCCGCGAATTTGAACTCGTGCATCGGCACGACACGGTCATCGTCCCAGGAGGTCGTGATCAGGGTCGGCGGGTAGCACGTTCCTTGCTTGACGTTCTGCAGCGGCGAGTAGGCCCAAAGCCACTTGAAGGCCTTCTCGTCGCTCGCGGTGCCGTACTCCGGGGCCCACAGCGCGCCGCCCGAGAAGTCCTGGTAGCGCAGCATGTCGAGCACACCGTGGCCGATGTACGCAGCGCCGTAGAGCTCCGGCCGCTCGGTGATCGAGGCGCCCGTGAGCAGGCCGCCGTTGGAGTAGCCCTGGATCGCGAGGTGCTTCGCTGAGGTGTATCGGTGCGCGATCAGGTACTTGGCGGCCCATGCGAAGTCGTCGAACACGTTCTGCTTGTGCGCGAGCATGCCAGCCTGGTGCCACTTCTCGCCGTAGGTACCGCCGCCGCGCAGGTTGGGGACGGCATAGATGCCGCCGAGCTCGAGCCATACCGGGAGCATCGGGTCGAACGACGGCGTGATGGTCACATCGAAGCCGCCATAGCCGTAGAGGATCGTCGGATTCTTGCCGTCGAGCTCCAGGCCCTTCCTCGCGACGATGAACATGGGTACCCGCGTGCCGTCCTTCGAGCGGTAGAAAATCTGCCGGCTCTCATACCTGGACGCGTCGAACTTCAATTCCGGCTCGAACACCGGCCGGGTGGTCGCGCTCGGAACGTCGTAGCGATAGATCCGTGTCGGGTAGAGGAACGACGTGAAGCCGTAATAGACCTTGCTCGAATCCGCGCGGGCGGACAGCTCCGTGATCGAGCCGAGCGTCGGCAGCGAGAGCTCACCGAGAGGTTTGCCGCCTGTCGTGTAGAGGGCCAGCCGGCTCGTCGCATCGATCTCCGACTGCACGATGATGCGCCCGCCCGCCATGGAGGCACCCTCGATCACGCCCTTGCCCTCGGGGACGACCGTGCGCCAGTGAGCGGGAGAGGGGTCCGATAGCCTCGCGGCGACGATTCGGTCCTTCGGTGCGGCGAGCGTGGTTTGCAGGTAGAGCGTGCCTCTCTCCACCCCGACGAAGTCGTATTCCGCATCGTTCTTCGTGTAGAGCGGCTCGAGCTTGGCCCCGATGCGGGGGCTCGCCGGATTGCCGAGGTCGCTGTAGAGCAGCTCGTTGCGCGGTGCGGTGCCGTCCTGGAGGATCACGAACAGATACTTTCCATCCTCGCTGACCTGTCCCTCGATGTTCCAGCGCGGCAGGTCGGGACGGGCGTAAATCAGCCGGTCCGCGCTCTGAGGCGTGCCGAGGGCATGGAAGTAAAGCCTCTGGTCGACGACCTGCTGGTTGATCTCGTCGTTCGTCGCAGGTTGCGGATAGCGGGAGTAGAAGAAGCCGCCATCGGAGTTGGTCCAGGCCGTGTTGGAGAACTTCACCCATCTCACGGAGTCGGACAGCGTCCGGCCAGTCTGGACATCGAGCACGTGGATCGTTTCCCAGTCCGAGCCGCCGCTCGACAGCGCGTAGGCGAGATACCGGCCGTCGGGAGAGGGCGCGAAGTCCGCGAGAGCAATCGAGCCGTCCGGAGACAGTGCATTCGGATCGATGAGCGCGCGCGGCTTGGCCGAGTCCGAATCCTGCACGTACAGGACCGACTGGTTCTGCAGGCCCGCGTTGCGGCGGAAGAAGATCCGGCTGCCCGCGACCTGCTCCGGAGTCGTTTCCTTGGCGTAGTTCCAGAGCTCCGTCAGTCGCTTGTCGATCCATCCCCGGACCGGGATTTTCGCCAGGTAGCCATCGGTCACCGCATTCTCGGCCTGTACCCACTGTTTCAAGGCGGGGCTGTCCAGGCTCTCCATCCATTGATAAGGCGCAGGGATCGCGGTGCCGAAATAGTCATCCACCGTCGTGTCGCGGTGCGCCGCCGGATAGGTGAGTCCGGCCGAACCGGGGAAGGCGAGAGCAGGAGCGATGATCCACAGTAGAGAAGCCGTGAGCATCACTGGCTGCTTCATGGATCGACTTTCCGTACCCTCGGTGAGCGGGATTTAAGCACACCGAGCTCGAGCGGCCAAGGCAAAGGCCCCGAGCCTGGATCAGAAAGAAGCCGCGGCGCGCCCTCCGCCTGGAGGGGGGCGCGGCGGGAGCGCGCCGCGTTGCTAGCAAACGGACGACGGCAGCGTCAGCCCCTCGCTGCCGAGGAGCCGGTCGATGCTCGCCGCCGCGGCGATGCGCTGCGCATGCATGCACGACGGCTCGCCGCGCGATCTGGAGCGGACGTACTCGGCGCAGTCACAGGTCCATGACAGAGCGCCTGAGCCGTCACGCCTCTCTTCTACACGGTGGCCATGAACAAAGTATGTCCGCGGCGACACGGTGCTTCGTTTCCCGAAACTCACGTCCACGATGATCGCCTCCAGCGAGTGGCCGCCCAGGGAGTCCCACGCGGGAGTGCAGCAAGTCCGGTGCCAGGCGCGTTCGAGGCCTCGACACGTACAAGTATCTGATTCGCGAGGGCATAATCCAGGCGGGGCGCCGCCGGGATGCACTGATCGTGTGCGCCGTGGCAGGACGTGCACCAAAGTCGCGTCGCGCGCGCGCGAGCTGCCGTCAATTCCCGCCGAAAATCAGAGCCGCTAAGATTGGCACGAGCGTTGCACCGGAACGAAGGCATGAAGGCGATCTCCCCGCCGGAGCTGGAAGACAGTCTACTGCTTGCGGAGACGTCACCCGGAACTGCACTCGACAAGGTCGCCGCGTTTCTGGTTGCCGCGTTCGAGTCGCGGCGCGAGCGCGGCCCGCGATTCGCCTTTCAGCCCGTCGACGGGGTTCCACCAGTCGAGCTCAAGCGGCTGCTGCTGAGGGGACAGCGTGACGGATCGCTCGCGCAGAGGAGCCCCGACACGGCCTGTGCCCTGATCCTCGCCTGCCTGCAGGCGACGGTCGTCATCGCGAGCGGGCCCGAGCAGCAGATGTGGGACGCCGAGCTGATCGAGCTGCTCCTGGCGGCGCTTGCCGAGCCGCATCCTCCTGACACGGTCTTGCGGCGAGGGGACGCGGCGCCTCAGCGCACGCCGCCCCCTGCATCCGGAACCGCTCCCGAAGGGGGCGCACTGGCCGGCCTCACGCTGAGCAGCTCCACGTCGAACTTCAGCAGCGAGCCCGGAGGAATCGGCGGCGGCGAGTCGTTGCCGTAAGCGAGCTCCGGCGGAATGAAGAGCTGCCACTTCGCGCCCGGCTTCATGAGCAACAGCGCTTCCGTCCAGCCCGGGATGACCTTGCTCACCGAGAACGTGGCCGGCACGCCGCGCTTGTAGGAGCTGTCGAACTCCGTTCCGTCGATCAGCGTGCCGCGGTAGTTCACCGTGACCTCATCCGTGGGGCGCGGGGAAGCGCCGCTGCCGGCGCTCAGCACCCTGTACTGCAGTCCGCTCGCAGTGGTCACGATGCCCTTGCGCTTGGCATTCTCGGCCAGGAACTTGCGCGCCTCGGCCTGGTTCTTGGGCGCCGTCGCGGCGCGGCTCTGCATGACGACCTGGACGAGCTCCTGGATGTTCTGCTGGTCGGCCGCGGACGGCTGCACGGTTCCCTTCACCACGTCGTGCATCCCTTGCGCCACCTTGTCGAAGGCGATCGAGTCCGGGGTGAGGCCGAGCCGAGTCAGCTGGGTGCCGAGCAGGACGCCCAGGCTGTAGCTGCCCTTCTCCTTCACGGCCCGGGTGCCCTGCGCGCTTGCGGTCTTCGCGCCGGAGCCGGCGGGCGCGGCACCTTGCTGCGCGACAACCGGCAGGGAGCCTGCGGCGAGGGCGGCCGCAAGCAGGAGAGAAAGGCCCCGCGCCGCGGAGCGGGAGATCGGGTGCGCGGCCGCGCCGCGCCTTGAGCGTGAGATCACGGATTCACCTCGGGATGGACTCGAATGGACGCTAGTGTCGCCGGTTGCGTCCGAGCGCGCTCGGGTTTTTGCAGCAGCGCCCGAGGCCGCTTTCCGGCGCGGATTCACGCTAAAGTAGTCGCTCATACGGAGGAGAGAGTGCATGTTCGAGCGGCTCGAGCGGATGCCGGACGACCCGATCCTGGGGCTGATGGCCGCGTTTCGCGCGGACCAGAGTCCGGACAAGGTCGATCTGGGGGTGGGGGTCTACCGCAATGGCCGGGGCGAGACGCCTGTGCTCGAGGCCGTCCGGCGTGCCGAGCGCCTAGTGCTCGAGGCCCAGTCCACCAAGACCTACGTGGCGCCGGCCGGGAACGCAGCCTTCACCCAGGCCATGGAGCGCCTCGCCTTCGGGGCATCCCATCCCGCGCTCATCTCCGGTCGCGTGCGAACGATCCAGGGTGTGGGCGGCTGCGGCGCGCTACGCCTCGGCGCCGAGCTGATCCACGCCGCTGCGCCCCATTCCATCGTGCACGTCAGCTCGCCGACGTGGGCCAACCACGTGCCGCTGCTCACCGGATGCGGGCTCGAGCTCGAGCCGTATCCCTACTACGATCCCGCGACCGGCGGCATTCGCTCCGCTGAGATGCTGCAGGCTCTCGACTCCCTGCCGGCGGGGAGCGTCGTGCTCCTCCACGCGTCGTGTCACAACCCGACGGGAGCCGATCTCTCGGAGGAGCAGTGGCGAGAGGTCCTCGCCGTCGTCCAGCGGCGCCGGCTGCTGCCGTTCATCGACATGGCTTATCAGGGTCTGGGCGGAGGAGTCGACGCCGACGCCTTCGCGGTCCGTCTGTTCGCGTCCGAGCTTCCCGAGCTGCTGGTCGCCGTGTCCTGCTCCAAGAACTTCGGGCTGTATCGGGAGCGCGCAGGAACTCTGCACATCCTCACCGAGTCGGCGAGCCGGTCGGAGGCGGCGCTCAGCCACGAGGTGCGGATCGCACGCCGCCTGTACTCGATGCCGCCGGACCATGGAGCCGCCATCGTGAGCCGCATCCTCGGCGACGAGGGGCTGCGCGACCTGTGGCGGCGCGAGCTGGGCGACATGCGCGAGCGCATCCTCAGTCTGCGCCGGGAGCTGGTGCGCCAGCTGAGCGCGGCGTGCCCCTCTCAGGATTTCAGCTTCATCGGGGCTCAGCGGGGGATGTTCTCGCTGCTGGGAGTGAGCCCCGAGCGGGTGAGGGCGCTGAGGGCGGACCACCACGTCTACATGACGGAGGACAGCCGCATCAACATCGCCGGCCTCAGCAGCGAGAACCTCGAGTACTTCGCGCGCTCGGTCGCGCGGGCGCTCGCCTGATCGGCGGCTCCAGGGTCTCACTGCAACGCGCGCTCGAGCTCACCCGGTGAGCCGATGGGCGCCGAGCAGACGCTCCCGCGGCAGAGATACGCCACGGCCCGGCCGCGGGGCGCCTTCTCGGCGAGGGCCGCCGGCAGATCGGGCGCGCCGGCTGCGATCGCGAGCACCAGGCGGCGCGGCGCATAGCTCTTTGCCAGCTCGCGGCGCCACGCGTCGATCTCCTGCGCTTCGCCGCGCAGGATGACGATCTCCGGCGCGCGCAGATACTCCTCGAGGGCAATGAGCAGCGAGACGTGAGAGGGCGGATGGCGCTCCATCGCGCTCCATCCGGCGCGCAGGATCGACTCCGCCTCCTCGAGGAGCCGCGTCTCGCCGAGCAGATAGCCCATGCGCTGCAGCGCGAAGGCGGCGATGCCGTTTCCGGAAGGCGTCGCGTCGTCCCCGAACGACTTGGAGCGATGAATCAGCGCCTCGTGCTCATCCGAGGTGAAGAACAGCCCGCCGGAGGCCCGGTCGGCGAAATGTCCGAGCACCACCTCCAGCAGCTCGCGGGCGAACGCGAGCTCGCCGCCCACGAAGCGCACCTGCTGCAGCTCGAGAACCGCATCGGCCAGGTAGGCGTAATCGTCGAGGTAGGCGTCGAGATGCGCGCGCCCGTCCTTGCTGGTGGCGAGCAGGCGCCCGTCACGCCAGTGCGTGCGGCGCAGGAAGTCGAGCGCGCGGGCCGCCGATGCGGCGAAGTCGTCACGGTCGAGCGCACGCGCGGCGCAGGCCATGCCGCGTATCATGAGCGCGTTCCAGGCGGTGAGGACCTTGTCGTCGCGGCCCGGCAGCACGCGCCTCGAGCGAATGGCGAGCAGCTTGCGGCGCGCGGAATCGATCCGTCCGGCCGTCTCGGTCGCGGAGAGGCCGAGACGGGCCGCGATCTCCTCGGTCGGCACGAACCCGTGCAGGTGCCAGTGCCCCTCGAAGTTCGGCTCGCGATCGATGCCGAAGCGCGGCGCGAAGGCGGCGAGCTCCTCCGGCGTGAGCGCGCGCTCGATCTCCGCTCGCTCCCACACGTAGTACCGGCCCTCGTGTCCCTCGGAATCGGCGTCGAAGCTCGAGTAGTAGCCCCCCTCCGGAGACTGCATCTCCCGCATCGCCCACTCCGCCGTCTCGGTCGCGATGCGCGCGTAGAGCGGATCGCCGGTGGCGACCGCGGCGTGGGCGTAGACGGCGAGCAACGCGCCGTTGTCGTACAGCATCTTCTCGAAGTGCGGGATCATCCAGTAGGGATCGACGGAGTACCGGGAGAAGCCGCCGCCCAGCTGGTCGTTGAGTCCGCCCTCGCCCATGCGGCGCAGCGTGAGAGTCGCCATGTGAAGCGCATGCAGCCCGGGCTGCGGCCCGCTTGCGTCGGCGGTGTGCGACCCGCTCGCGCCGGAGGTGTGCGGCTCCACGCCGGCAAGCGAGTCTCGCAGGAGCAGCTCGAGAGTGAGCGGGTGCGGGAATTTTGGCGCGCCCCCGAATCCGCCGAAAGTCGTATCGAACGCGGCGGCGAGCGCTCCGCGCGCCGCCTCGAGCGGGCGCGCATCGAGCGGCGCGCCGGTAGAGGCGGGAGACGCTTCGAGCTCGCCGAGCGCCCGCACCAGCGCCTCGCTCTGCTCGTTGAGCTCCCTCCGGTGGCCCGCATAGTAGTCCGCCACCCGAGCGAGCACATCCTTGAACGCCGGCATGCCGTAGCGGGGCTCGGGGGGGAAATAGGTTCCTCCGAAGAAGGGCCGCCGGTCGTCCGGAGCGAGAAACATGGTGAGCGGCCAGCCGCCCGAGCGCCGCGTGATGAGGTGCTGGGCGATCTGATAGATGCGGTCGATATCCGGCCGCTCCTCCCGGTCGACCTTGATGTTGACGAAGCGCTCGTTGAGCAGCCGCGCGGTCTCCTCGTCCTCGAAGCTCTCCTCGGCGAGCACGTGGCACCAGTGGCAGGAGGAGTAGCCTATCGACACATGCACGGGCTTGCCTTCCGCCCGCGCCTTCTCGAAGGCCTCCGCGCCCCAGGGGTACCAGTCCACGGGATTGTGGGCGTGTTGCAGCAGGTACGGGCTGGTTTGGGAGATCAGGCGGTTCGTGAAGCTCGGCGTCCCGCCGCCCGGAGGTCTGGCTGTCATGGGATCGGTATAATCGCCCGTTTTGGCCGATCGGAGAAGGCGCCAACGTGATCTCGGGCCCCGCAGAGGCCGCGCCGCCTCTTGATGAGCCGGCGCCGCTGCGCCTCAAGCGCGGCGAGGAGCGGCGCTTGGCCGCGGGGCATCCCTGGGTGTTCAGCAACGAGGTGGATACCGACGAGACACCGCTCACCGCATTCCCGCTCGGCGGCCTCGCCACGGTGCAGTCCGACCGGGGGCGCTTTCTGGGCTACGCCTACGTCAATCCGCACGCGCTCATCTGCGCGCGGATCATGAGCCGGGATGTCCGCTTCCCCATAGACGAATCGCTCCTCGTGCACCGGCTGACGGCCGCGCTCGCCTTGCGCGAGCAGTTGGGATCTGCGCCCTACTACCGGCTCGCGTTCGGCGAGTCCGATGGGCTCGCAGGCCTCGTGCTCGACCGCTACGGCGACCTGATCGTCGGCCAGATCGCGACCGCCGGCATGGAGGCGCTCAAATCCGCGGCGGAGAGCGCCGTGCGGACCGTGCTTTCACCCGCCGGCCTTTACTGGAAGAACGATTCCGCGGCCCGCGGGCTGGAGCGCCTGCCGCAGGTCGCCGGGCCGGCGTTCGGCACGGTGCCCGATGAGGTCGAGGTTCGCGAGGGGGCCGCGATCTTTCATGCGCCGCTCGCCGCTGGGCAGAAGACGGGGTGGTTCTACGATCAGACGGCCAACCGGGCGCGGATGCTCCGCTACCTGCGGCCGGGCGCCCGGGTGCTCGATGTGTTCAGCTACGTGGGCGGGTGGGCCGTCATCGCGCTCAAGGGCGGCGCCGGGTCCGCGACGTGCATCGACGCCTCGCAGGACGCGCTCGACTACGCGCGCCGCAATGCCGCCGACAACGGCGTCGAGGTGGAGTGCCTGCGGGACGATGCCTTCGATGCGCTGCAGGCGCTCCATGAGAGCGGCGCGCGCTTCGATGCGGTCATACTCGATCCGCCGGCCTTCATCAAGCGCAAGAAGGACATTCCGAAGGGCGAGGCGGCGTATCGCAAGCTGAACCAGCTCGCCCTCAAGCTCGTCGACCGCGACGGGCTGCTCGTCTCCTGCTCCTGCTCGTATCATCTCGAGGAGCAGGCGCTGCTCGCGGCGGTCCAGGCGGCGGCGCGGCACTGCAGCCGCTTCGTGCAGGTTCTCGAGCTCGGCGGGCAGTCGCCTGACCATCCGGTGCATCCCGCCATCCCGGAGACCCGCTATCTCAAGGCTCTCTACTGCCGTGTCGCGCGCGAGTGAGCGGCGAAACCGCTACACTTTCGCACATGCTCAAGTATCCCGGCTTCAATCCGATTGCCGTCGAGTTGGGACCCTTCCACCTCCTCGGCCGCGAGCTCGGTCCGATCGAGGTGCACTGGTACGGCATCATGTACCTCGTCGGCTTCGCCGCGGGCTGGTGGCTCGCGCGCTACCGCGCCTCGCGCCC
>JASHYG010000404.1 GCA_030043215.1 Gammaproteobacteria bacterium | reverse complement strand
TGAGGCCGCTCATGAGCTCCGCACCGAGGGCGGCTGCGGCGCCGCTCTACGTCGTGGCGCATCTCGACATCGCCGGCCCCCAGCGCGGGGGACCTCAGACCGCGCTTGCGCATCTCGCCGGCGCGGCCTGCCGCAGCCCCGGGAACCTCCGGTTCGAGGTGTGGCAACAGGTGAGCCGTGGGAATCATTTCAACCTGCTCGCGGAGTGGCAGCGCCGCAGCGATTCCGAGGCCTTTGCGGCGAGCGGGGCGGCGCTCGCGTTCCGGGAGAGCGTCGGCCCATGGCTCGGCTCGCCCTATGACGAGCGGCTCTATCGGGCGCTTCCCGCCGAGTGAGAGCGCGGGCATGCCGCTCCGCGGGGCGGCTTGCGCGCCGGTTGGGGGTCCACTACATTCGCGCGGCGCAGGCAGGCCAGGTGAGCAACGGACGGTGCCCGCGCGAGGGCAGCACATGTCGGCGGCAAATCTCGAAGACTCGGTCCGCAGCGTCGATGCGGAGATCGTCTACGTCGCTCCGGGGTCCTTCATCAATCGCCGCTTCGTCGCGCCCGGCGTGGAGCACAACACGGGCCGGTACGAGGCCCACGTGGTGAAGGTTCGCGACGGACGCTCCATCGCAGGCCATTTCACGCTCGATGCGCACGGCTTCGTATTGACCCCGCATCGCAGCGCGGTCGCCAACTTCTTCGACAAGGACGAGGTGGACGCGGTCTATCCGGCGGAGGTGGCGGACGCCGTGAGAGCGCTCACCGGCGCGACGCGCGTCGCCCCGCTCGGCTGGATGGCGCGCACCTCCGGAGATCTATCGCAGTTCCAGCGCCCGGCCACCGGCTACACCCATCGAGGCGGCGTTCAGCCGCCGGCGGGCGAGGCGCACGTCGATACCGCGCCCGACCGCGCGGACCGCATGGCGCGAGCCACTTACGAGCGCGCCTTCCCGGACGGCAAAGGCTACTCGCGCTACATCTTCTCGAGCTTCTGGCGTGCCTTCTCGGAGCCGCCGCAGGACATGCCGCTCGCGGTGTGCGATGCGCGCAGCGTACGTCTCGACGAAGGCACGACCAACACCATGTTCGTCGTGGACCAGCTGCCCGACGAGGCCACGATGCTCGGCGAGATGCCGAACGAGGACCAGGTTCCCGGCGCCGCCATCTTCCACTTCAGCCCGGCGCACCGCTGGTGGTACTTCTCGAACATGACTCGCGACGAGGCGCTGCTGGTCAAGTTCCACGATTCCGACCGCAGCAAGGCCTTGCGCACGCCCCACACGGCCTTTCGCGACACGAGCTTCGCCCACGCGAAGCCGCGCTCCAGCATCGAGTTCCGCACGGTCGCCTACTTCGAGTGACCGTCCGGCGCGGCGCCGCGCCGGGAGGCCCATCCGGTCGCCTCAAGAAGACGGGCGCGGCAAAGTCCGCTATCCTTCGCGCAGGCCTGGCGGCGGTCCTCAGCCGCGGCGAGGGGCTGCGCCGGTCTCAACCGCGCGCGCCGACGCTCCCCGGGCAAAACAGACGTTGTCGAGAGAAACCTAGGAGATGAAATGAGCGAGAAGAGTTTGGAGGACGTGCTGCAGAGCGCTGGCAATACGGTCCGATACCTGCGGAATTCGCAGTCGGGACCGAATGTCTACCCGGGCGTTCCTCCGGAATTCACCAACTGGCGCGACGAGCAGCGAGCCTGGCAGAAGGCCTGCGTGCTGTTCAACCAGTCCTATCACATGGCGGATCTCGCCGTCGAGGGGCCGGATGCATTCAAGATGCTGTCGTATCTGGCCTTCAACTCCTTCAAGGGCTTCCAGCCCGGCCGCGCCAAGCAGTTCGCTCCCGTGAGCCACGACGGCTACATCATCGGTGACGTCATCCTGTTCTATCTCGCCGACAATAAGTTCAACCTGGTCGGCCGCGCGCCCGCGCTCGAGTGGGTGCAGTTCCACGCCGCGACCGGCGGCTACGACGTGAAGGTCGAGCTGGACCAGCGCACCGCGCTCCGCAAGGACGGACGCCGCAAGGTGTATCGCTTCCAGGTGCAGGGCCCGAATGCCCTCAAGGTGATGGAGAAGGTGCTCGGCAAGGCCCCGCCGGAGCTGAAATTCTTCCACATGACAACCGTCACCATCGCCGGCAAGGCGGTGCAGGCGTTCCGTCACGGCATGGCGGGTCAGCCGGGTTTCGAGCTCTTCGGACCCTGGGACGACGGCGAGGCCGTGCGCGAGGCGATCGTGCGCGCCGGTGAGGACTTCGGCCTGCGGCAGTGCGGCGGCCGCGCGTATTCCTCCAACGCGCTCGAGTCCGGCTGGATTCCCTCGCCGCTCCCTGCGGTGTACTCGGGCGAGAAGATGAAGCCCTACCGCAAGTGGCTCAGCGCGAAGAGCTACGAGGCGGCCGCCTCGCTCGGCGGCAGCTTCATGTCCGACAACGTCGAGGACTACTACTTCACACCGTGGGACCTCGCCTACGGCGGCTTCGTCAAGTTCGACCACGACTTCGTCGGCCGCGAGGCGCTCGAGCAGAAGGCGCAAGGCAAGCATCGCAGGAAGGTGACGCTCGCCCTCAACAACGAGGATGTGACGCGGACCTTCGGCACGATGTTCAACAAGGAAGTGCGCGCGAAGTACTTCGACTTCCCGTCGGCGGTCTACTGCATGCACCTGTTCGACCGGGTGCTCTCGGGAAGCAAGCCGGCCGGCGTCTCCACCTGGATCGGGTACAGCTCCAACGAGGGCAAGATGCTCACTCTCGCGGTGCTCGACGCGGAATACGCCGAGCCCGGAAACGAGGTCACGCTGATCTGGGGCGAGCCGGGCGGCGGCTCGACCAAGCCGACCGTGGAGCCGCATGTCCAGACGGAGATTCGCGCGATCGTCAGCCCCGCGCCCTACACGGAGGTCGTGCGCAGCTCCTATGCTCCGGGCGGCTGGCGCGCGACCGGAGCGGCATGACCGCGGGCACTCGGTCGAGCTGACGCGCAAGAGCCGCTGGGGGGTGTCGCATGGCGGATTCGGAGACTTACGATTACATCGTCGTAGGGGCGGGAACGGCCGGGTGCGTGCTCGCCAACCGGCTCTCTGCGGACCCGGGCAATCGCGTGCTGCTGCTCGAGGCGGGAGGCGACGACCGGCCGCTGCACAACCTCAAGCAGTTCCGGTCCAATCTCATGGTTCAGATGCCGATCGGGTTTGGCAGGACGCTGAACGATCCCCACGTGAACTGGCTCTACGAGACGGAGGTGGATGAGGGCTCCGGAGGGCGCAGGCACAAGTGGCCCAAGGGCAAGGTCCTCGGCGGCTCCTCGTCCATCAATGGGCTGCTCTACATTCGCGGGCAGGCCGACGATTACGACGGCTGGCGGCAAATGGGCTGCGAGGGCTGGTCCTACCGCGACGTGCTGCCCTATTTCCGGCGCGCCGAGCACCAGGAGCGAGGCCCGAACGAGTGGCACGGAACGGGCGGGCCACTCAACATCTCCGATGTGACCGAGAAGCACCCGATTTCCGCGGCTCTGCTCGAGGCCGCGGTGGAAGCGGGCATTCCCCGTTCCGACGACATCAATGGCGCCAAGCAGGAGGGCGTCACCTGGTTCCAGCTCTCGATCAAGAACGGCTGGCGACACTCGGCCGCCGTGGGCTATCTGCATCCGGTGATGAGCCGGCGGAACCTGCGCGTCGCGACGGAAGCGCATGCCACCAAGGTTCTGTTCGAGGGAAAGAAGGCGGTCGGTGTCGAGTATCTGCAGGGCGGCGAGCGGCGCATCGCCAAGTCCAGCCGCGAGGTGATCCTGGCGGCGGGCGCAGTCGCCTCACCGCAACTGCTCGAGGTCTCCGGCATCGGGAAGGCAGATCTGCTCAAGGAGCACGGCATTCCCGTCCTGCACGAGCTCAAAGGAGTCGGCGAGAACCTGCAGGATCATTACATGGTCGGCTGCCAGTGGCGCTTGAAGCCCGGATGCGTGAGCGTGAACGAGCTCTCGCGCGGCCCCCGGCTGCTCAAGGAGATCGTCAAGTTCGGTCTCGCCCGCAAGGGGCTGCTGACGTTCGCGGTCGCGCACATCGTGGCCTTCTGCCGCTCACAGCCGCAGCTCACGCGTCCCGACCTGCAGTTCCACTTGATGGCCGCGTCAATGGACCTCGAGGTGCTCGGGAGGACGCAGGCGCTGGTGCTCGAGCGCGAGCCCGGCCTCACGTGCACACCCTGTCAGATCCGTCCGGAGTCGCGCGGCTCGGTGCACATCAAATCGCCGGACGCCGTGGTCTATCCGCGCATTGTCCCCAACTACCTCGCCGATCCTGCCGACAAGGCGGCCGCCATCGCCGGACTGAAATGGGCGCGCAAGATCATGAGCCAGCCGGCGATCGTGCCGTACCTCGCGCAGCCCGGTGATCCCTTCGGCGACACGGACGAGAGCATGCTCGCCTACAGCCGCGTGGCGGGGGCGACGCTCTACCATGCGGTCGGCACCTGCAAGATGGGCCGCGATCCTCTCGCGGTGGTCGATCCGCAGCTGAGAGTCGTGGGTGTCGAGCGTCTGCGGGTGGCGGACGCATCCATCATGCCGCGAATCAGCTCGGGCAATACCAACGCGGCGACCGCCATGATCGGCGAGAAGGCGTCCGATCTGATCCTCGGGAAGACCGCTACTGCCGCATAGGGCGGGCCGCGGCCTTGAGGGGTGAGGGCATTGCGAGCGCGGCGGCCACCGCCGGCCTCGCGCGCATGCGGCGGTGCCACTCCATCACGCGGGGCGAGACGGTGTCGCTCATGATGTCGCCGAATCGTGCGGGCATGTGGGCCGCCATGGCGAAGCAGGAGATGTCCGCGAGCGAGTAATGCGGACCCGCGAGCCACGGGCCCTTCGCGAGCGCAGCCTCCATCTTGCCGATGCCTTCCGCCAAGGTGCGCCGCCAGGCCGCCATCTGCTCGGCGGTATAGCCCTGCGCCGCGGCGATGCGCCATTTCTCGCGCTTCTCCTCCCGGGGGATGCGGGCGAGCCTCGCCGCGAATTCCTCGGGACTCAATTTGTCGGTGATCGTGTGGATCATCAGCTGCCAGCCGATCTGGCTCAAAGAGGGCCGGAAGTACTCGTCCACGTACTTCGTGAAGATGCGCATTCGCGCGCACTCGAGCGCGGCAGCGGGGCGCAGCGCGGGCGACGGAAAGACCTGATCGAGATACTCGTTGATGACCGTCGATTCGGTGATGACCGTTCCGTCATGGACCAGCACGGGCACCTGTCCGTCGGGGTTGATCTCGAGGAACGCGGGATCGTGCTGCTCGAACGCCTGGATGTTGATCAGGTGGCTCACGAAGTCGACGCCCTTCTCCTTGAGACAGAGCAGGACCTTGAGGCTGTTCGATGCAGGTTCGGCGTGGTAGAGCTCGAGCATGGGGCACTGTCCTCGCGCGGCACGGACCGCCCTTCACGGGCGACTCGCGGCGCTCCTCAGGAGGTCTTCACGGCGGCGCGCGTGCGGCCCATGGCCCGGGCGCGCTCCGGGTCCTTGGGTGCCGGATAGGCCGAGAGGATCGCCTCGAACTTCGTTTCCGCCCACCCTCTGTACTCGCCGTGCGTGATCACGTAGAGCTGGTTACCCCGGATGGCGTCGAGCACCATCTGCCCGGCCTCGAGCGGATCGGACCAATCGGGCGCATCCTCACGCGCGGCGAGGCGCTCCTCCTCGGTCCGATAGCCCGAATGCTGCCGGTAGCGCGACTGGCGGTTGCGGGCGGCCTCGCGGATGTTCGTCTTGAACGGCCCGGGCAGCAGCACCGAGACGCCGATCCCGTGATCCGCGAGCTCATCGCGCATGGCCTCGGTCATCGCCATCAGCGCCGCTTTGGCCGTGGCATAGATGGCAGCGTTGCGCGGGGGGGGCGTGATCGCCGAGAGCGACGAGGTGGTGACGATGTGGCCACCTTGCCGCTGGGCCAGCATGCGAGGAAGGAAGGTACACAGGGCATTGACGGTTCCGCCCAAGTTGACGCCCAGCCCCCAATCCCAATCGTCGAACGTGGCCGATGCGACGGGCCCGGCGATGCCCACGCCAGCGTTGCTCACCAGCACGTGGACAGCACCCCACTCTTGATAGATTCTATCCGCACAGCGGGCAAAGCCGTCTCGGTCCGTGACGTCGAGCTCCATCCCAACCACGCTGCGGCTCTTGCCCAGAGATTCAAAGAGCGCGAGCGCCGCCGCCAGATGATCCTTGCGGATGTCGGCGATCATCACTCTCATGCCCGCGTCGACCAGCACCCGCGCAACGCCGAGTCCGATGCCGCTTGCGCCCCCGGTGATGAAGGCGCACTTTCCGTCGAGCTGTTCCATATCACCTCGCAAAGTGGCGAGCCGCGTGGATGAGCTGCCTGGGCGAGCCAAAGGCCGCATGCTCCACAGTTGACGTCGTTCCGTCAACGCGCGGAACACAGCTGTGGAAACGGCACCAGGTCGTTCGGTGATGGAGGAGAAAGACCTTTTCCCAACGCTGCCAGGAGTCACGACATGCAATTCTTGACGCTGTACACCCCCGCCGCGCCCCCCGGACCGCCTGATGCGGAGCACATGGCGAGAATGGGTAAGCTCATGAAGGAGATGCTCGAGGCCGGAGTACTTGTCGCGACCGGAGGCATCAAATCGCGCAACACCGGCATGAAGGTCACGCGCCGCAACGGCGCGGTTTCCATCGAGGAGGGCCCCGTCGCCGGCTCGAGCCTCATGCCGGCGGCGGGCTTCGCGCTGCTGCACGCGGGCTCCCGCGCGGAGCTCGTGAGTCACATCGAGAGATTCCTCGAGCTCGCGGGCGACGGCGTCTCCGAGATCATCGAGGTGATGGACGGGCCGCCGCCGAAAACCTGACTCGCGCGGCAGGCGCAGGTAGGTCCAAGCCGGGGCAATGCGCTTCGTCCGCGCCGTCCCTATCGAGTCCTGCTAGGATATCGGGGGCGCCCGATCGACAATAAGACTCACGATCCGGCCGCAGCCCCCAAGCCTCGAGGGATCCGCCGGATACCTCGAAATCCACTCGTCTATTGGATATAATCTATTGAAAGATAAAGAAATTTTGGTGCCCAGGAGAGGACTCGAACCTCCACGGTGTTACCCGCTAGTACCTGAAACTAGTGCGTCTACCAATTCCGCCACCTGGGCAGGAAGCCGGAAATCCTCATCGAGGCGCGACCGCCTGAAAGAGCGGCGGAATTTACGCAGCGGGTTGGGAGCTGTCAATTGAAGGCGAGAAGAAGTCGATTTGGGCGCCGCGACCGGCGCGAGACCTCACCGGCCGGCAGCGACCGGCGCGGTACCGCTCCATCGAAGGCGCGTGCAGGCCACGGCTCGGGCAAGGCTGCGCACACGCCGCGCCGCGGCGCCTCGGCGCAGCCTGAGCGCTTGAGGACTCCATCCGCAGGCCGCACCTCGCGTCCCGCAGGTCGTCTGTCGGCCGGCAGCAAGGCGGAAGGCACCGTGAGCGCACACCGCGCGGGCTACGGCTTCGTGCGCGTCGAGGGCATGAAGGACAGCGTGTTCCTGCCGCCCCGCCAGATGCGCGGTGTCATGCACGGCGACCGGGTACGCGTGAGTCTCGCGCGCGACGCGAGCGACCGCTGGCTCGGCGAAGTGGAGGAAGTGGTGGGGCGCGGGGTCAGCGCCTTCCTCGGAACGCTGGAGATCGAGGGGCGCCAGGCCTGGGTGAGCGCGGC
>JASHYG010000403.1 GCA_030043215.1 Gammaproteobacteria bacterium | reverse complement strand
CACCACCGACGGATGCTTCAAGCCCTCAGCCTCACTCACGACCACCTCGGTGGCAAGACCGAAGCCCAGGGAATTGACCGGCGCGCACAATATGCGGTTAGCCTTCGAGTCGAGTAGCTCTTGGCGGCTCACGACGAGAAAGCAACGGGATTTCTTCGGATCGCCGTGCTGAGGCTGGCGTACACGGTAGATTTCGCCTCGGCGCAGGGTCACGGGCACGGCGGCCTACTCCGTCCTCCAATCGGACTGGTAGGCGGCGCTCTCGTCTCCCTCGGCGTTCAGAGTCTTCGAGTGTCGATTGAGCAACTCGAGCTCATGAACACGACGCTCACGCCGGAGCTCGCGCATGGCACGCGCCCGCACCGCGCGTTCGATCCACGCTGAGCGCTGGCTCGCTCCCGCAAGCGCATCGATGATCCTCAGAAGATTGCCCGAAAGGCTCACGGAGGTTTTTGCCTTGCGTGCCGGAGATCTGACGAGCGCTGCGAGCGCCGCGAGCTGTTGCCGCGATAGGGTATGACTACTCATACCCCACAATATACTACCGTTTATCCTCTGCTACTAGCCGGTGCCGGACTAGCCGGCTACGCGCTGAGGCACCGCGCGAGTGGCATCAGAACTGGCACCATTCGCTCCGGCAGTGGCGTGAGCGGAGCGCTGGAGCAAAGCGAGGCCCGCAGCATCGCCCACGAATTGGTCTGAAAGATCAGATTTGAATGGAGCGGGAAACGAGACTCGAACTCGCGACCCCAACCTTGGCAAGGTTGTGCTCTACCAACTGAGCTATTCCCGCGCCGCAATTTGAAATTGTAGTTGTGTGGCCAGTGAAGTCAAGGCGATACGAGTCATTTTGGCCAATATAAATATATTAAACACATCAGCTTATAATATATTGTTCATGTCATTTATGGCCGATTCGCGAGACGATCTTTACCCTCTGTGCTGCGGCGAGGCGGGATCGACGCGAGGGAGATCTACGGCTCCTTCAAGTCCGGCCAGGCTGCCCGCAGGTACGACACCATCGACACCAGCGTGAGAGCTGCCGCGAGCACGGTGAGCGCAAGCCCCACCGCGTAAGTCGGGAAAGCAAGCACGCTGTGCCGGTACAGCATCAGCGCAAGTCCGATCAGCTGAAAGACCGTCTTGTACTTGCCGAGCAGCGATACCGCGACCTTGCGGTGCTGCCCGACCTCCGCCATCCACTCGCGCAGCGCCGAGATGGCGATCTCGCGGCCGATGATGACGGCGGCGGTGAGCACGACGACCGTACGATGATCGCGGCTGACGAGCAGGACCAGGGCCGTCGCCACGATGAGCTTGTCGGCCACGGGGTCCAGGAAGGCGCCGAGCCGTGAGGTCTGACCCAGGCGGCGCGCGAGATAGCCATCGAGCGAATCGGTGATGCCCGCCGCGGCGAAGATCAAACCCGCCGCGGGATCGGCCCACTGGGAGTGCAGGTAGAAGGCGACGACGACGAGCGGGATCGCGGCGATCCGGATCCAGGTGAGGATGTTGGGCAGCGTCCAGGACGTGGACGCCCTGGCGCTGTTGCTGTTCGACGTTTCCACGACGGACTACTGGGGCGTTACGGGGTCTGCGTGGCGCCGAGACCGCTCACGCACCGGGATGGAGGTGATCGTAAATGGTCCTCGCGAGCGACGACCCGATGCCTTCGACCTGCTCGAATTCTGCCATAGCGGCGCTGAGGACACCTTGCAATCCACCGAAGTGCTTGAGGAGCGAGCGCCGCTTGGCGGGCCCCAGGCCGGGGATGGCCTCGAGCACGGACTCGCTGTAGCGGCGGGCGCGCTTGCGGCGATGGCCGGTGATGGCGAACCGATGCGCCTCGTCCCGCACTCGCTGCACCAGGCGCAGCGCGGCCGAGTGCGGGTCCAGCGCGCGCGGCGCCCCGGCGCCGTAGATGAAGAGCCGCTCCTGGCCGGGCCGGCGGTCGGGCCCCTTCGCGACGCCCACGAGCATCAGGTCCTCGAACCCGAGGGCGGCGACGACGGAGTGCACCTCGCTCACCTGCCCCGCGCCGCCGTCGATGAGTAGCAGGTCCGGCGCGGGAACATCACCCTCACGGATGCGGGTATAGCGGCGCTCGAGCGCCTGGCGCAACGCGCCGTAGTCATCGCCCGGCGTGACGCCCGTGATGTTGAACCGGCGGTACTCCTTCTTGAGAGGACCCTCGGCGCCAAACACGACGCAGGAGGCGACCGTGCCTTCCCCGCCGGTGTGACTGATGTCGAAGCATTCGATCCGCGACGGCGGCTGCGGTAGATCGAGCGCATCCGCGAGCGCGGCGAGCATCTCCTCGGCGCCGCGGCGCTGCTCGAGCCGCATCCGCAATGCCTGCGCCGCGTTCTCCTCGCAGAGCTCGACCCACTTCACTGCGATCCCGCGCTGCGGCCGCCGGATGCCGACATCGTGCCCGGCGCGATCCCTCAGCACTTGCGCGAGCGACTCGCCGTCGGGGAGCTCCCGCCCGACGATGAGCTCACGCACGGGCTCCTGGGCGGCGTAGTATTGGAGCATGAACGACCGCAGCGCCTCCTCCGGCTCTGCGAGGGTGGCCCGGGGAAAGTAGCTCGTCGTGCCGAGGTTGCGCCCGCCGCGCACGAGCATCACGCTCACTGCGTACTCGCCCGGCTCACCGACGATAGCGAGCACATCGGCGTCCCGGTCGGCCTCGGCCGTCACGATCTGCTCGGCCTGGATGCGCTTGAGCGCGGCGAGTTGGTCGCGGATCCGCGCAGCGCGCTCGAACTCGAGCCGGCTCGCGGCCTCCTCCATCCGGGCCTCGAGTTGGGCGTTCACCTCGCCGCTGCGTCCCTCCAGCACTCTCACCGCGTTCGCCACGTCCTCCGCGTAGGCGTCGCGGCCGATGAGGCCCACGCAGGGGGCCGAGCAGCGCCCGATCTGATGCTGCAGGCACGGCCTGCTGCGATTCGCGAAGAAGGTATCGCGACAATTGCGGATGAGGAACAGCCTCTGCAGGCTTTGCAGCGTCTCCCGCACCGCCCCGGCGCTCGGGAACGGACCGAAGTAGCGGCCCGAGCGGCTGCGCGGGCCCCGGTAGAAGGAGAGCCGCGGATACTCGTGGTCGGCCGCGAGGTGGATGTAGGGAAAGCTCTTATCGTCGCGCAGCACGACGTTGAAGCGCGGCCTGTGCTCCTTGATGAGGTTGTATTCGAGGAGCAGGGCCTCGGTCTCGGAGTTCGTGACCGTGACCTCGATCGCGGCGATCTGCTGCACGAGCGCCTGGACCTTCGGGACGACGTTGCTCGGGTTGAAGTAGGTCCCCACGCGGTCCCTCAGGTTCCTGGCCTTGCCGACGTAGAGCAGGACGCGGCCGGCGCCATACATCCGATAGACGCCCGGGCGGCGCGGCAGGGATGCCACGTATTCCTTCGGATCGAACGCCTGCGCCTTCGCCACCGGACTACCACCCGTATCCGAGTCCGCGTGCCCGAATCCACGTGCCGGACTCAACCTCGCCGCCGCCCCCGCAATCCCGCGAGCTCGCAGGCCCGCCCCAGCACCGCGTGGAACATCTGCTCCGTGAGCCGCCGGGTCTGCGTGTTGTAGCGGCTGCAATGATACGAGTCGATGAGGTATCGCGCCGCATCGAGGCGATGCTCGGCCCCGTGCGAGAAGCGAAATGCGGAGCGCTCGAGCCCGAGGGCGGTGAGCGCCGCATCGTGCCCGATGCGGCCGAGCGCGACGAGCACCCGCACGCCCGGGAAGAGCTGCTCGAGCTCCGCTCGGAGGTACGCGTTGCAGCTGCGAATCTCCTGCGGCAGGGGCTTGTTCTGCGGCGGCACACACTTGACGGAGTTGACGATCCGCACGCCGCGCAGCTCGAGAGAGTCGTCCGCCGACACCGACTCACGGCGGGTGGAGAGGCCGAGCCGGTAGAGCGTCTCGTAGAGCAGGATGCCGGCGTGATCCCCGGTGAAGGGGCGGCCCGTCCGGTTCGCGCCGTGCAGCCCCGGCGCGAGGCCGACGAGCACGATGCGCGGGGACTCGTCCCCGAAGGAGGCGACCGGCCGGCCCCAGTACCCGGGGTAGCGCGCCCGGCACTCCGCAAGATACGCCGCGAGCCGCGGACAGCGGGTGCAATGCGGATCGTAGATCCGCGCCGCCGGCGCCCCGCGCCGGGCCGTCCCGCCTGACTCAATCATTCATGTGCCGCACGATAGCGGACGCGAACCCCGAGCAGCTCATGAGCTTCGCCCCGGGGATCAGGCGCTGCAGGGCTTCCTCCACGTTCTTCCGCGCGGCGAGCTCGCGCTTCGGGACGCGAATGGCCTCACGCAGGCGCGCCAGATCGTACGTGAGCTCTTTGCTCGCGAT
>JASHYG010000402.1 GCA_030043215.1 Gammaproteobacteria bacterium | reverse complement strand
CGGCGCACGGGCGAGCCGCTGCACCACGCGATCGTGTGGCAGGACACGCGCGTCGGCCATCTCGTCGCCGAATACGCGCAGCAGGGTGGCCGCGATCGCTTCCGAGCGAAGACCGGACTGCCGCTCGCGAGCTACTTCAGCGCGCCGAAGCTCAAATGGCTGCTCGACGAGATTCCCGGCGCCCGCTCCATGGCGCAGTCGGGCGATGCGCTCTTCGGCACCATCGACTCGTGGCTCGTCTGGAACCTCTCAGGCGGACCGCAAGGTGGCGTTCACGTCACCGATGTGACGAACGCGAGCCGCACGCAGCTCATGAATCTCGAGACGCTCGACTGGGACCCCGAGCTCACCGATGCGTTCGACATTCCCCGCGCCGCTCTGCCGCGGATCGTGCCGTCGAGCGGAATCTGCTGTGAGGTCCAGACATCGCCGCTCGCCGGTGCGACCATCGCGGGCCTGCTCGGCGATCAGCAGGCGGCGCTCGTCGGCCAGGCCTGCTTCCGGCCCGGGGAAGCGAAGAACACCTACGGCACCGGCTGCTTCGTGCTCATGAATACCGGCGAGACGCCTGTCACGTCGCGCGCGGGCCTCATCACCACGGTCGCCTACCAGCTCGCGCATCAACGGCCGCGCTACGCCCTGGAGGGCTCCATCGCGATCGCCGGCTCGCTGGTGCAGTGGTTGCGCGACAACCTTCGGCTCATCGCCGCCAGCGCGGAGATCGAGGCGCTCGCGCGCGAGGTAGCAGACAATGGCGACGTCTACATCGTGCCAGCCTTCTCCGGACTCTATGCTCCGCACTGGAACGCAACGGCAAGGGGTGTGATCGCCGGGCTCACCCATCACTCCAACCGCGCGCACCTCGCGCGCGCCGCGCTCGAGGCGACGGCCTATCAAACACACGAGGTGCTCTCGGCCATGGAGCGGGACTCAGGGATCCCGATGAAGGAGCTGCGAGTGGACGGCGGCATGGTCGTGAACGAGCTGCTGATGCAGTTTCAAGCGGACATTCTCGACGCCACCGTCGTCCGCCCCCGTGTGACCGAGACGACCGCGCTCGGCTCTGCCTACGCGGCGGGCCTCGCGGTGGGCTACTGGAGTGGCCCCGAGGAGCTCGTCGCCAACTGGGAAGTGGCGAGACGCTGGACACCGGGGATGAGCGCCGAGCAGCGTGAGCATTTGCTGCGCTCGTGGCGCAAGGCCGTCGAGCGCTCGATCGGGTGGGCCTGAGCGCTGGGCGGCGGACGTCGCGGTACGACGTCCCCTACGACGTCCAAAACTGCATGCGAGCGACGCTCTTTCAATATCAAACACGTTAGATATTGATGCGTCACACGGCGCGTACTGGGCTACACTGCGCCGATCCATTCAACTACCTGTCGGTGCAACCATGTATGCGGTCGCAGACATCCAGCGCGCCATCGAGCGACTCTCTTCCGGCGACCGCGAGGTCGTTAGATTCTGGCTTCAAGATCTCATCCAGCATGCGGAGGACGATGAGCATCGCGTCGAGGAGTCGCGCCCGGCTTATGAGGCAGCTCCATCCTCCCTGTTGACGCTGGAGGAGTACGACCAGCTCGAGGAGAGAAGCCAGGTGCGCCACGAGTTCATCAACGGCGTGATGTACGCGATGACCGGCGCGAGCGTGGCCCACAACAGCGTGGCCGGCAACCTGTTTGCGCCATTCCATGCCCATCTGCGCGGCAGCCCTTGCCGTGCGTTCACGGCCGATATGCAGCTGTACATGAAGAGCGACACGGACGAGATCGTCTATTACCCGGATGTCATGGTCGCCTGCCAGCGTGAGCGCTGGATGAAAAACAAGATTCGCGATCCGAAGCTGGTCGTCGAGATACTGTCGCCCTCCACGCGGGAGATCGACCGCCGGGAGAAGTCGCTCAACTACCGCCGCGCCGCCTCGATCGAGGAATACGTGATTGCCGCACAGGACGCGCGCGAGCTCATGATTTACCGCCGGAAGGAGCACTGGCGGGCCGAGCTCATCGCCGGCCCCGACGCCGTCGCCGAATTCCGCTCGATCGGGCTCTCACTGCCCCTCGAGCGAATCTACGAGGATGTCTTCTGAGACGGCCATCAATCGATGCCGTCCTTCCACCATCCCCCGCCGACCGCGACGAGCAGCCCCGCGGTATCCTGGAACTGCTGCACCTCGGCCGTGGCGAAGCTAAGCCGCGCCTGCGCATAGGTACGCTCTGCATCGATGAGATTGATCACGTTCGTCGTGCCGACCTGGTAGCTCGTCTGCTGCAGCTTCAAGGCCTCCGAGGCGACATCGACGGAGTGCCGGTCCACGGTCAGGAGCTCGGCGTCGTACTGCAGGGCCCAGAGATCGTCCGCGACCTGTCCGAGCGCGCTGAGCACGACCGAGCGGTAGGTGGATGCCTGCGCCTTGAACGCGTCGCGCTCGGCACGCACCTGCGCGCGCAAGGCACCCCCCTCGAAGATCGGTTGCGCGAGCGCTCCACCGGCGCTCCAGAGCGTGTCGAACTGATGGAACAGCCCCGCCGCCTGGAGCGCACTGCGCGTGAGTGATGCGGAGAGCGTGATATCCGGATACTCCTGCGCGACGGCGACCCCGACCGCGGCGCTCGCTGCGTGCAGCTGCGCCTCGGCGGCGAGAATGTCCGGACGCTGACGCACGAGCTCGGAAGGCAGGCTCACCGGGATCTGCCGCGGCAGCGTGAACTCTTTGATATCGAAGGCGTATGTTTTCCACTCTGCGGGCGTCCGGCCCGCGAGCACGGCGAGCGCATCGTAAGCCTGATCGAGCTGCTTGCGAAGGGTCGGCACCTGTGTGAGATCGGCCGCGAGCTGGCTGTCGGCCGTGAGCACGTCGGCGCGCGTGGCAACACCCACGTCGAACTCGCGCTGCGTCAGGGCGAGGTTCTTCCGGTCACTCTCGATCAGCTCCTCCGTGGTGCTGATCTGCAGCCGCGTGGAGACGATCGCGAGCACCTCGTTCACCACATCACCCGTGAGCGTGAGATAGGCCGCGGCGAGCTGATCGCGCTGCTCCGCGGCGACCGCACGCTGTTCTTCCACCGCGCGGCGCGTGCCGCCAAAGACATCCAGGCTGTAGCTCGCCGAGAGCCCCACCGTGTAGAGATTGGAGCTCGCGCTGTCGAGCACACCCGGTCCCCGCTCCTGCGAGCGCTGCGCGCCTGCGTTCGCCGTCAGACGCGGCAGCAGGCCCGCCTGGGTGACGATCACTTCCTCGCGTGCCTCGGCGAGCGTCGCGTTGGCCGCTGCGAGCGTGGGACTACCCGCGATTGCCTCGCGCACGACCTCGTCGAGCGCGGACGAATGGAACAGCTGCCACCACTGCCCGGCGATCTGCGCACCGACGGCGACGTGCTGAACATCCCGCGCTTCGGCCTGCGCGGTTTGAGCGCCTTGCTCGGGCTGCTCGCGCGAGTGCAGGTAGCCCTGCGTGTCCGGGGCCTTCGGCCGGTGGAAATCGGGGCCCACCGCGCAGCTCGAGAGAGTCAGCGCTGCGGCAGCGAGAACGGCAGCAAGAGCGGCCGCACGGGCGACGGCACGCTGCCTGGATTCATTCGTAGCGCAGCGCATCGATCGGATTGAGCCGCGAGGCCTGGCGAGCCGGATAAAAGCCGAAGAATATACCGACGATGGCCGAGAACACGAACGCGAGGGCGATCACGTCGGGTCGTAGCAGGATCGGCCACCCGGCGATGTGCGAGATCAGCTCGGAGGCGAGCGCCCCGGCCGCGATGCCCGCGCTGCCTCCCATGAGCGAGAGCAGCATGGCCTCGATGAGGAACTGCGCGAGCACGTGGAGGCGCCGCGCACCCGTCGCCATGCGAATGCCGATCTCGCGCGTGCGCTCGGTGACCGAGACGAGCAGGATGTTCATGATGCCGATGCCGCCGACGACGAGGGAGATCGAGGCGATCGCGGCGAGGAGCAGCTCCATCGCCTTCGAGCTCTGCTCGGCGACCTGCGCGACCTCGGTGAGATCGCGCACCACGAAGTCGTCGTCCTTTCCCGGCAGGATCCGGTGGACCTTCTCCAGGGTCTTCGTGACCTGGTCGAGCGCGGTCTGCACGAGCTCGGGGCTCCGCGCCTGCACGAAGATGGTGTTCACGAAGCCCTCTAGCTTCGGCGTTACGCCGAAGGGGTTCGGAGGCGGGCCGATCGTCGCGAAGACATTGTTCGAAAGCGTCTGCGTGGAGCTCGGCGTCGCGACGCCCAGGATGCGCTCCTGGGACGTGGTGAACGGAATGAACACCACATCGTCCTGGTCCTGACCGGTCGCGGAGTTGCCCTTCGCGGCGAGCACGCCGACCACCACCATGGGAACGTTCTTGACCAGGACGGTCGCGCCGATGGGATCGGCGAATTCGCCGAACAGCTGCGTGAGCACGGACTGGCCGAGCAAGCAGACGGTCGCGCCGTCGTGGTCGTCCTGCTCGGTCAGCGTGCGGCCAGCGACGACGGGCCAGTGCCGGATCGACAGATAGCTCGGAGAGATTCCCTGGACGCTCGTGTTCCAGTTCTGATTGCCGTTGACCACCTGCGTGTTCTGGCGGTTCACGTAGCTGGCGTCCGAGACGGCGCTGTCCTCCTCCAGAATGGAGGCCACGTCGCGTACTCTCAAGCTCGCCGCGCTGCCGCGGCCGGCGCGCACACCGTTGAAGCGCGTAGTGCCCGGGAGCACGACGAGCAGGTCGGTGCCAAGGCTCTGCACTTGAGCCTCCACCGCGGCGCGCGCGCCCTCGCCGACCGCCACCATGGCGATGAGCGCCGCCACTCCGATAAACACGCCGAGCATGGTGAGGCCCGCGCGCAGCTTGTTGCGCCCGATCGCGCGAAGCGCTGCGACGATCGCCATCCAGCCGAGGGAGCCGGCCTCGTGCAGCCAGGCATCGAGCCGGCCCGCGTACTCGAGCTCGTGGTAGGGCTGCACCGCAGGAAGGGTCCGTGCGTCGAGCTCCGCGCCGGCGCGGACCGTCGCCTGGTCGGAGATGATCCGGCCGTCGCGAACCGTGATGATCCGGTCGGCGACCTCCGCCATCTCGCGCTCGTGCGTGACCAGGACCACGGTGACGCCGCGCTCGCGATTGAGCGACCGAATGGTCGCCATGATCTCGAGCGAGGTCTCCGAGTCCAGATTGCCGGTGGGCTCATCGGCCAGCACGATCGCGGGGTCGTTGACGAGCGCCCGGGCAATCGCGACGCGCTGCTGCTGCCCGCCCGAGAGCTGGTTCGGCTGGTTGCGCTCGCGGTCGGCAAGCCCGAGCATGCGCAGCATGTCGCGCGCCCGCGCCGTGTTGCCCGTGATCTGCGCGGCGTAGAACAGCGGCAGCTCCACGTTCTCGAGCGCGCTGGTGCGGGGCAGCAGATTGAAAGTCTGGAATACGAAGCCGATGCGCCGGCCGCGAATGCGCGCGAGAGCTGGCTCATCCAGCTTGGCAACGTCGATCCCCTCCAGCAGGTACTCGCCTGCCGTCGGCTTGTCGAGGCAGCCGAGAATGTTCATGAGCGTGGACTTGCCCGAGCCCGACGCGCCCATGATGGCGACAAATTCGCCGCGGCGGATGGTGAGACTGACTCCGCGGAGCGCGTGCACCTCCGTATCGCCGAGGTGGTAGACCTTCGTCACGTCGCGGATGTGGATGATGGGCTCACCCCGAGCCGGCTGCGGCGCGGCTGCCGGATCCGCGGAAGGCCCGAACCTCTCGGGGCTCACAGCCTGAAGCCGCCGCCGCCGCGGAACCCAGGCCCGCCCTGGCGATTATCCGGCGCCTGCTGGCGCGACTCGCCCGGCCGCACCGCGTTGACCACGACCACGTCCCCTTCGTGCAGATCGGGGCCCCACACCTCGATCAGCGTCCCGTCGTCGAGGCCGGTCTGCACGCGCACCGGGGTCAGCTTTCCGTCGCGCATGACCCAGAGCCGCGCCCGCGGCGCGCCGCCTCGACCGGTGCGGCCCGCGAATCTCCTGACGCCCGCGCCTCCTGGGCTCCCCGCACCTGCCGCGCTGCTCGTGCCGCCCGCATCGCTCGCACCGCCTGCATCGCTCGCGCCACCCGAGTGCTCGAATACCCGGGCGCCGGCCCCACCGGCCCCAGCGGCTCCACCGGGACCACCGGCCCCGCCCGCCCTCTGTCTTCCCTCGCGCGAGATCCCCTCGGGGTTGAAGCGAATGGCAGGCAGCGGCACTCTCAGCACGTTCTGCCGCTCGGCCGTGATGATGTGGCAATCTGCCGTCATGCCGGGATAGAGCGCGAGGTCGTCGTTCGGCACGTCGATCACCACGTCGTAGGTCACAACGTTCTGCACTGTGATCGGACCCTCCCGGACCTGACGCACCGAGCCCCAGAAAGTGCGCGTGGTGTAGGCCTGGACACTGAAGTAGGCCCGCTCGTGCGGCCTCACGCCGCCCACGTCGGCCTCGCTGACGTTCGTGTCGACCTCCATCGAATGCATGTCCTTGCCGATGAGGAACAGCGGCGAGGCGGACAGACTCGAGACGACGGTCTGCCCCACGTCGATGTAGCGCGTGATGACCATCCCGTTGACGGGCGAGAGAATCTTCGTGTACCCGAGATTCACCTCCGCGCCGTGCAGGGATGCCTTCTGCTGCTCGACGCTCGAGAGGTCGAGGTTCACCTGCGCCAGATCTTGATCGAGGGTCGCCTTGTCGGTGTTGAGAGTCTCCTGCGAGACGATACCCTCCCCGATCAGCTTCTGGTCGTAGGCGTAGATCCGCGCCTGATTGGCGGCACCCACGCGGTCCTTGGCGAGCTGCGCCATGCCGGAGTGCAGGGCCGCCTGGTCCTCGTCCACGACGACCTGGAACGGGAGCGGATCGATGAGCGCGCAGACTTGGCCGATCTTGACGATCGTGTTGTAGTCGCAGTACCAGGCCTTGATATCGCCCGACACGAAGGACTCGACCTGGGCCGTCACGACTGGGTTGAGCGTGCCGGTCATCGAGACCGTGCGCTGGATGTCCCCACGCGTCACCCGCGCGGTGACATAGCGCAACGGCGCCGCTCGATCGAGCCACCACCATCCAGCAAG
>JASHYG010000401.1 GCA_030043215.1 Gammaproteobacteria bacterium | reverse complement strand
TGCAGGGTGGCGCCCGTCCGGGACTCCCCCCGCAGGATGGCCCAGTTGATCGGAGCGCGACCCCGGTACTTCGGCAGCAGCGAGCCGTGCATGTTGAGCGCGCCCCACCGCGCCGAGGCGAGCAGCGGCTCCTCGAGCAGCGATCTGTAATAGAACGACAGCAGGTACTCGGGCGCGAGCGCCTCCACCCGGCGGGTCCACGCCTCCTCGAGGGGACTCGCGGTGGTCGCCTCGACCCCCCGCTCGGCGGCGAGATGAGCCACACTGCCGAACCACGGCCGCTCGGCCGGCGCGTCCTGATGGGTGAACACGAGAGGCACGTCGACCCCGGCGTCGAGCAGGGACCGCAAGCAGCGCAAGCCCACCTCGCTGTACGCGAAGACCACCGCTCTAAACACGGGAGATCTCAAGCACCGGTGATCTCGCGCGCCGCCGTACGGCCGGGCTCACGCGCGAGCTCGGCGCCGCGCGAGGAGTCCGCCTCGCGCGAGGAATCCGCCTCGCGCGCGACCGTGGCGTCGAGCACCGCCGCGATCAGGTAGCGGGGCCGTCCCCGCACCTGCTCGTAGATACGCCCGACGTACTCGCCGATCAGGCCGATGCCGAACAGGGCGAGCCCCACCAGGAAGAAGTTGATCCCGAAGAGCGTGAACAGGCCCTCGGCTTCCGGGCCGACGATCAGCCGGCGCACGGCGAGGTACAGGACGAACACGCCGGCAATCGCGGAGATCACCATGCCGAGCATGGAGAACAGCTGCAGGGGAACGGCCGTGAAGCCCGTGATCAGATCGAAATTGAGCCGGATCAGCTTGTAGAGAGAGTACTTCGACTCCCCGGCGCGGCGCGGCTCGTGTGCGACCTCGATCTCCGCGGGCGCGCGCGCATAGAGATAGGCGAGCGCCGGAATGAACGTGTTGACCTCCGGCGAGGCGTTCACCGCCGCCACCACGGCGCGGGAGTACGCCCGCAGCATGCACCCCTGATCCGTGATCCGGATCTGGGTGGTGCGGTCGCGGACGATGTTGATCGCCTTGGACATCCACTTGCGGGCCCAGTGGTCCTTGCGGCCGCGCCGTATCGTGCCGACATAGTCGTGGCCGGCCCGCGCCGCCTCGACGAGGCGCGGGATCTCCTCCGGAGGATTCTGCAGATCCGCATCGAGGGTGACGACGATGTCGCCGGCCGCGTACTCGAAGCCCGCGAGAATCGCGGCGTGCTGGCCGAAGTTGCGCTGGAAGAGCACGACGCGCGTCTCGGCGGGCCGGGCCTGCTGCTGCTCGCGCAGCAGGGCGGCGGAGCGGTCGCGGCTGCCGTCGTCGATGAAGACGCACTCGTAGGACGCGCCGAGCCGATCGAGCGCTGCGTACAGCCGCACGAACAACGTCGGAAGCGACCCTTCCTCGTTGAACACGGGAACGACGATGCTGACCTCCGGGCGGGCCCTCGCCGGAGCGGTCCCTCGCGGTAAGTCCGCTGTGGTGGTTTGCATTCGCCCGACATTCTAGACGAGTTGACGGCCGGCCGCCGGGAGCGGACCCTTTGGCGGTGGACACCGTTGACCATCGCCTGGAGCTCGCCCGCCCGGCTGACGCGCCGGCCATCGCCGCGATGTCCGCGAGGCTCATCGAGGCGGGTCTCGCGCCCTCCTGGCCCGCAGAGCGCATCTGCCGGCACATTCACAGCGAGGAGAGCGTCGTTCTCATCGCCAGGCGCCCCGGGGGCGTCATCGGCTTCGCCATCATGCAATTTGGCGACAGCACGGCGCACTTGAACCTCCTCGCCGTGGACTCCCACAGCCAGCGCCGCGGGCTCGGCGGTACGCTCCTCGCGTGGCTCGAAGCAAGCGCCGTGGTCGCCGGAACGTTCTTGATCCAGCTCGAGCTGCGCGCGTCCAACGCCGCGGCGCACGCGTTCTACCTCAAACGGGGCTACCGCGAATGCGGCCGCGTGCCCGGGTACTACCAGAGGCTGGAGGACGCCATTCGGATGACGCGAGACTTGAGCGTTCCCGGCAGCCGGGCCAGCTCCCTTTAGGTAGCGCCCGGCAGGTCCTCGTCCCAGGCGAGAATCGCCTCGGTATTGTCGCGCGCGCCACCGAGCCGGTCGCGGGCGAGCAGCCAGCGCTCGCTCACCAGTCGAGTCACCGGCGCATCGAGCCGGACGGCGGCGCCGAGATCCGCCGCGATCTTCACGTCCTTGGCGAGCAGGCCGAGCGAGAATCCGCTCGCGTGCCGGCCCTCGATGACCTGCTCCTTCATGACCATCTCGGTGATGAAGCTGCGTCCGGTCGACGCGTTGAATACGTCGATCAGGATTGCAGGCTCGAGGCCGAAGCGCTTGCCGATGAGCATCGCCTCCGAGACCGCCGCATAGCCGGCCGCGGCGACGAGGTTGTTGAGCGCCTTCGTCGCGTGGCCCGAGCCGAGCGAGCCCACCTCGAACAGCCGGTCGCCCATGGCCGAGAGCAGCGGCTTCGCGCGCATTACGGCCTGCGGATCGTTGCAGCCGATCATGATGGCGAGCGTGCCCGTGCGGGCCCGCGGGACCGCGCCCGACACCGGCGCGTCCATGAGCGTGAGGCCGCGCTCGGCGAGCACCGGCCCGAGCTCCCGCGTGCCGACGGGGTCGGAGGAGCTCATGTCGATGACCAGCGCGCCCGGCTCGAGGCTCGCGGCGAGGCCGCTGTCCTGCAGCATCACCTGATGCACGTCGTGGCCGGTCGGCAGCATGGTGACGATCACCTCGGCGGAAGCGAGGTCGGCCAGCGTCGCGGCCGCGGAGCATCCGTGCTCGCGCGCAAACCGGGCACTGCGCTCCGAGTCCCGATCGTGGACGGCCACGGAGTACCGCCCGCTCTTCACGATATTGGCGGCCATCGGCCAACCCATGTTGCCGATCCCGACGAATCCGACGCGCTGCATCGGACTCGCCTAGAGCGAGATGCCGATCGACTTGGTCTCCGTCAGGCTCTCGATGCCGTCGCGGCCGCGCTCCCGGCCCCATCCGGATTGCTTGTAGCCGCCGAAGGGCACGGCGGGGTCGAGTCCCACGCCGCCGTTGACCTGGACCGTGCCTGCTCTGATCTTGCGCGCGAGCTTGTGGACGATGCTCACGTCGCGGCTCCAGATGTAAGCGGACAGGCCATACGTCGTGTCGTTCGCGACCTTCGCGATGCGGTCGAGATCGTCGTCGTCGATCGGCATGGCGCACACGACGGGCCCGAAGATCTCCTCCCGCATGACCTTCATGCTTCGATGGGTCTGAGCGAGCACCGTTGGATTGAGGAAGTAGCCTTCGCCGGTGCGCCGCTCGCCTCCCACGACGATTTGCGCTCCCTCGGTCTTGCCGGACTCGATGTAGCCGGTCACCCGCTCGAGCTGCCGCTCGGAGATGAGTGGCCCCATCTGGCTGTCGGGCTCGAGACCCGGACCGACCTTGAGGCCCTTGGCCATCCGGCTCACTCCCTCGACGACCTGATCGAACACCTTCTTGTGGACGTACAGTCGCGAGCCGGCGACGCAGATCTGGCCGGCGTTTGCGAACACCGACATCGCCGCACCCGGAATGGCCCGCTCGAGATCCGCGTCCGGAAAGATGAAGGTCGGGGATTTGCCCCCGAGCTCGAGCGTGACGCGCTTGAGCGTGGCGGCGGCGGCCTGAACGATCCACTTGCCCGTGGCGGTCGATCCCGTGAACGCGATCTTGTCCACGTCCGGATGCTCGACCAGCGCCTTGCCGGCCGGGTCGCCGTACCCGGTCAC
>JASHYG010000400.1 GCA_030043215.1 Gammaproteobacteria bacterium | reverse complement strand
CGATCGAAGGTCCACATGCCGTCCTCGCCTCCCGCCAGGATGACGTTTGCAATCTGGCTGAACTGCCCCGCGCGCACGGTTGCCTTGGCGGCCGAGCTCCCGAGCAGCACCTCGCAGCGCGGCACGCGCAGGTGATTCGCGCCGACGGATTCGAGGCGCTGGCACACGACGCCGACCAGCGCGTCCGCGAGCTGCGCTCGGATGCTGCCCTGGATCTCGGCGGGAAAGGACATCGAGATCCGGCTCAACGCCTCGCCGCAGCTCGCGGAATGCATCGTGGCGAGGACTAGGTGGCCCGTCTCCGCCGCGTTCAGCGTGAGTCGAATGACCTCCGGCGTGCGCATCTCGCCGATCACCAGCACGTCCGGGTTCTCGCGCACCGCGTCGACGATCGCTTGTTCGAAGCTCGGGGAGTGCGTCGGAATCTCGCGCTGGCGGATGAAGGAGCGGCGGTTGGCGAAGACGTACTCGAGCGGGCTCTCGAGCGTGATGATGTTGCGGGCGCGGGTGGAGTTGATCTCCTCGATGAGCGCCGCGAGAGTCGTCGACTTGCCGCAGCCCGTGGGACCCGAGATCACGGCGAGGCCGCTTCCGGACTCGACCAGCTTGCGCAGGTCGGGGTGCAGGTTGCACGCGCGCAGATCGCTGACCGAAGGCGCGAGCAGCCGCACGGCGAGCGCGATGCCGCGGATCGTGCGGTACAGGCTCAGCCGGCATCGCATGCCGCTCGCGGCGAGCGACACGTCGGCCGAGCCGCGCTCGAGGAAACGCGCCCAGGCCTCCGCGCCGAGCAGCTCCTGGGCCGCCTGTGTCAGAAGCTGCGGGGGGATGGGCTCTCCGACCGTCGCGAGCTCTCCACGGACGCGCGCGACGAGGGGCGTGCCGGTCTCCAGATGCAGATCGCTCGCGCCGAGCTGCCGCCCCTTTTGAATCCAGTCCTTCAGCGACATGCGCGCCTCCGCTCAGTTTCCGGAGCTTTGCTGATCGGGATTGAGCTGCACGGACACGACCCCCTTGATGTCGCCGACCGACGCCAGGAGCGAGGTCATCAATCCGCGTCCTTGCAGGCTGATCCGGATCGTCTGCGCATCGACATGGACGGCGTCGCCCTCTCGCCGCAGCTCCAGGCCGTGGACCGAGAATCCGTGGCCCGTGCAGGTCTGGATGATCTCCTGCACCGCGCCCTTCCCGGGAACATAGCAGATGATCAGATAGGCATGCGCGGCGAGGAAGCGGTGAGTGAACGGCGTGTAGCCGTACACGACGAGAAAATGTGCCCCGGTGACGAAGATCGCGAGGAGCGGTAGTCCGGCGCCGCACGCCATGCCCACCGCAGCGGTCAGCCAGATGATCGCCGCGGTCGTGAGGCCCCGCACGATATCCCGCTGTACGAAGATCAGTCCGCCTCCGATGAACCCGATGCCCGAGACGATCTGCGCGGCGACGCGCGAGGGATCGAGCACGATCTCGTACCTCGAGAGGATGTCGGTGAACCCGTACTTGGAGACGAGCATGATGAGCGCCGCGGAGACGCCGACCAGCGCGTGGGTGCGCAGGCCGGCGCTCTTCATCCTCAGCTCGCGCTCCAGCCCGATGAGCGACGAGAGGACGAGCGCCAGCACGAGCTCTCCGATCTGGAGCGCCGTCTGCCCGGGTTCCACGTCGAGCCACCGGAAAACATGCATGGATAACGCCCCGCGGCATCATTAGCCGCAACGCCCTGTGCTCGGGGCGCTCATTCTATGCGCTCTGCCGGGGTTGCCCCTGAGTGCCCGGCGGCGCGGCCCGGCCCGGCCGGGTGCCACGCGCCGCGATCAAGGCGCAGTCAATTTAACTTATTTAATGTAATTGACAATCATTCTTATTCTCACTTATCCTGTCTCCGCCTGGAGCTGCCCCTCTTGGTGGTCCGGGCTCACTCATGTACGTCTGCATCTGCCACGCCGTTACCGACCGAGACATCCGCGAGGCCGTCGATCGCGGGGCCCGCTCGCTCTCCGACGTGCAGTCCTGCTTGCCGGTCGGAGGCTGCTGCGGCCGGTGCCAGACCGCGGCGAAGGATGTGGTCGACGAGTATTTGCTCGTCGCCCCGCGCCGCAGCGCAGCCTGAAACGCTGCTTGGACCTCCCCGCTCCGTCCCGCATCTCCGGCGCGTAGCCCGCGAGCGTGGTTGCGGACGCCGTAGCGCTCATCGATGATGGCGGCTGCAATCGCGAAGGGGAGCGGCGGCAATGAAAGGTGATTCCAAGATCCTGCAGCACCTGAATGCCGTGCTGAGGAACGAGCTCACCGCCATCAACCAGTATTTCCTGCACGCGCGCATGTTCGGCAACTGGGGGCTCGAACGCCTGGAGAAGAGCGAGAAGCAGGAATCCATCGACGAGATGAAGCATGCGGACCGGTTGATCGAGCGCATCCTGTTTCTCGACGGACTGCCGAATCTGCAGGATCTCGGCAAGTTGCTCATCGGGGAGAGCGTCGAGGAATGCCTCAAGTGCGACCTGAGGCTCGAGCTCGCGGCGCGGGCCGTGCTCAAGACCGCGGTGGCCGACAGCGAGACGGCCGGCGATTACGTGTCGCGCGAGCTGCTCACGTCGATCATGGAATCCGAGGAAGAGCACATCGACTTTCTCGAGGTCCAGCTCGACCTGATCAAGCGCATCGGCGCGGAGAACTACTGCCAGTCGCAAATCGGCGAACCCAAGGAATGAAGCGCTCGGCGCATCGCGCCCGCTCGTCACTGCTGATTTGAGACGCTCCTCGCGGCCGCGCCCCGCGGCGCGCAGCGGCTCCTCCGGCGGCCTGCTTGCCCGTGCGGTCAGTGCAGGCCGAGCACGCTCCGCAGCTCCGCCCGGGCGGCGGCTTCCTCGTGGTCGAAAGGCCGGCAGGTGAACAACGCCGCTGCGAGCGCAGTTCCCGCGAGCTTCCCCGCCTCCACATCGCTCGGATAGTGCACGCCCGCAACGCTGCGGTCATAGGCATATTCTTGCGCCCGCGCGAGCAGCTGCCTGCGGCGCTCGGGCACCATGTCCGCCAGCACGAGAGCGGTCGTGTAGGCCCAGGTCGAGTGGCCGCTCGGATAGGAGAGCGAGCGCGGACGCGCGATGACGGGGTGGAGCCGCGGCTCGACCGTGAACGGCCGGGGCCGGCCGAACTCATCCTTGGCCGGATCGAGGATCGCAGCCTCATCGACGCCCACATGCCGGAGGAGCGCGAGGGTGAGCGGCAGTCTCACCGTCGTGAGCGCGCCCGGGGGTCCACCCAGAGCGTCGGCGAACGCCAAGACGTCGATCGTGGCGTCCTTCCGTGCGCGCGCGGCCTCCTTCGGGGTTCGGTGGGCCTGGATGCGCAGCAGCACATCGAGCTCGGCCCGCTCCTGTGGGGAGCCGGCGGCGGGCGGGGGCGGCAATATCCGGCGCAGATCGAGCGTGCGGGCATCGACGCACTGCGCCGTATCCGTGGGGCTCGCTCCGGAGGCCGGGAGCGCGTGCGAGCTTTCCGCTGCAGGCGTTCCGGCAGAGAAAGCGAGCAGGCAGAGCACCGCCGGGAGTGCGGTACGGTGGAGAGCAGCGACTGTCATTTGCGGCGTTCCGAGGGTGGGAAGCCGGGATCGTATGCGAATTCCTGCGGCGGGAGCAGCGCTCCCGGCCGACGGGGCATCAATCAGTTCAACCTTGAGACAATAATCGGTATCTCGCCGCGGAATGATCCAATTCTGGATCAGCCAGAGCGAGCAGCCGCGGCGGCGGTATAGGCTTCCATCATCAATCCCGTGCCCCCCCGCGAGACATGAGCGACGACGGCCGTCCGCCGATGGAGCTTCGTGATGGCGCCAAGATTGATGGCGAAGGCGAGCTCGACGTGCTGGCCTTTTCTCAGCCCGAGGTTCGTGGTCTCGATGAACACCCCCGTCGCACTGAGATTCATGGCCTTGCAGAGCCTTCTCGTGCCGCCGGGGGTGGTGATGTAGACGGTGGTCCCGGTGCGATGCCGAGTATGCAGACGGCGTTCCAAGTCGGTTGCCTCGTTTTGGGTTCTATTGTGCACGGGTACCGCAGTGGCCTCGATGCGAATTATGCCTTTGCCGGACCCTGCGTGAGCCGCTAACTGAACTTATCATGGCCTGCGGGCCGAGTTTGTCGTGGCCCCCGGCCCCGCTGCTAGGCGAGGAATCGTGAGATCTCGCGGCCGAAGCGCTCGAGGTCGATCAGGAACGAGTCGTGGCCTTCGAGGCAGTCGAGCGGCGCGAACGTCGTCTGCGCCCCCGCCTTGCGCAACGCCTCGGAGAGCGCGCGCTGCTCATCCACCGGGAACAGCAAGTCGGATTCGACGCCGATCACGAGCGCGCGCTCCACGCGCGAGCGGGCGAACACCTCCTCGATGGAAGCGCCATGCGCGGCCAGGTCGAATCGGTCCATCGCCCGCGAGATATAGAGATAGCAGTTGGGGTCGAACGCTCGGACGAAGCGCTGCGCATGGGCTTCGAGATAGCTCTGGATCGCGAACTCCGGGCCGAACGGCTCCGGACTGCGCAGCTCCGGCCCGGCCGGCTGGCGGCCGAAGCGCTGGCGCCACTCCGCCGCGGACCGGTACGTCATCATCCCGAGCTTGCGCGCAATGCGCATGCCGGTTGCGGGCGGCCGCTCGTCGGTGTAGCTGCCTCCGCGCCAGTCCGGATCGCGCAGGATCGCCTCGCGCTGGATGGAGCGCAGAGCGATCGCGAAGGGCGACGCGGCCGCGGTTCCGGAGATGCTGACGGCGTTGCGTGTCGCGCCGGGGAACTGCGCGGGGAAGGCGAGCACGACCATGCCGCCGAGCGAGGGGCCGATGATCGTGTGGGCGCGCTCGATGCCGAGTGACCGCAGCACCTCGAAGCCTGCGCGGGCGATGTCCTCGACCGACAGATCGGGGAAGCTCACTCGATAGGGGGCGCCGGTTGCGGGGTCGATCGAGGCGGGCCCGGTCGAGCCGAAGCAGCTGCCGAGCGAATTGACGCACACCACGTGGTACCGGCCACTATCGATGGCGCACCCGTGCCCGATCATGCCCTCCCACCACCCGTCGCTCGGGTCGGATGGCGATGCGGCGGCGTGAGCGGAGGGCGAGAGGCCGGTGAAGAGCAGGATGACGTTGTCGCGCGCGGCGGAGAGCGCACCCCAGGTCTCGTACGCAATCCGCGCGCCATGCAGAGCGCCGCCGCGCCACATCGGAAAGGGATCGGGCAACGCCGCGTAGCGGCGCGCGTCTGCGGCGCGCTCCCGTGTCATGGCCATCATTGCCTGTCTTTAAGCAGATCGCTTGCGTGGCGACACAGAATGCCGGGACATGAGGTGAGACCCGGCCGTTATGATACGGCCGTGATCAGGGTGCAGAAACTGCTCGCCGCCGCGGGGATTGGCTCGCGACGCGCCGTCGAGCAATGGATCCGCGAAGGCCGCGTGACGATCGGCGGACGCCCGGCACAGCTGGGCGACCGGGCGGCGCCGGGTGACGACGTGCGGCTCGACGGCCGTCGGCTGCAGTTCGAGCCGGCAGCGCGAGCGGCACATGAGCTCCTCGTCTATCACAAGCCGGTCGGCGAGGTGGCGACGCGCAGCGACCCCAGGGGACGGCCCACCGTGTTCGATCGGCTGCCGCCGCCGCTAGGGGGCCGCTGGGTCGTCGTCGGCCGGCTCGACGTGAGCACTTCGGGCTTGCTGCTCTTCACCACCGACGGCGAGCTGGCCCACCGGCTCATGCACCCGTCGGCCGAGGTCGAGCGGGAGTACCTGGTCCGCCTGCGCGGCACGCCCGGCGATGCGGCGATCCGCGCGCTCGCGCGGGGCGTCGAGCTCGACGACGGTCCCGCACGCTTCGACCGTATCGTTCGGGCTCGCGGGGATGGGCAGGCGCGCCGCGGAGACGGAGGGGTGCGCGACGGAGACGGCCCGGCGCGTGACAACGACCGGGAGGACGCAGACCGCAGTCACAGCTGGTATCGGGTCGTGCTCCGGGAGGGACGCAACCGCGAGGTGAGGCGCATGTGGGCCGCCGTCGGCTGCGAGGTGAGCCGGCTGGTGCGCATTCGCTAC
>JASHYG010000399.1 GCA_030043215.1 Gammaproteobacteria bacterium | reverse complement strand
AGTTGACAGGAACTGGAGTCGAATCTCTCCAACGCGCAGCTCAGGCCTTACTTCTCGACCGGCCTTGACCAAGCGGATCAGTCCTAGTGACGTGAGTTTTCTCAACGATCGGGAAACGCTGGGCTGCGCCCTGTTCGTGAGCGTGACCAGTTCCCCGACAGTGGCAGGGCGCCGTTCCCCGAGCACGCGGAGCATCTTGAGCATCTCCGGAGTGAGTGCGGCCACGAGCTCTGCCGCGGACAGCTGCGGAGGCGGCGCCAGCCGCTCACCGCGAGCCACGGCACGCATTTCTTCCCGCAGATCAGTCAGCGTTCTCGGCTTCATCGTCTATCTCCAAAGTCCACCAGCAACGCTTCGGGTCCCGGGTAGGTGCAAGGTCATCGAGTACTTGAGGCCAAAGGGCCGTTCGGCCCTCGCAGCAACCTCTTTAGGGTCGAAAGCGCAAGCACCAGCCGTTTGCGAGTCGGTACGTACGACCGTCGTAACCCAGCAGGTCCAGCAAGACCTGATCTTGCCAAGCCAAAATATACCTCTTGTCGTTATATAACGCGAGTCTGGATTTTACTTAATCTTGAGGAGCGTCCATCCGCCGCGGAATGGCCCGCTGCGAAGCGCTGACGGCGTGTAGGTGTCTCCTACCGATCGACAGCCACGTAGCGGCGCCGCGGGTCGGTAGCGCTGCTGCCAATCTCCGCGACAGCTCCGCGCGCCGACAAAGCCGCCAAGCGGAGCCGCGCGCTTCGCACGGAGATTCCGAACTGATTGGCCACTTGGCCCGTGGATGCACCGCCTACCTTGGCCAGCCACCTGATGATGTTGCTGTCCAGCTCGCTCAATACCGGCGCGGCGGCCGGCCGACTGGAGAGAGTGACCCGAAAATGGGTGCCGATCTCCTCGAGGATCGGCGTGGCGAGGCCCGCGCCCTCGCACTCGGTGCGCATGCGCCGAATTCCGCTTCCCCATTCCTCCATGAACTCGAGCTCATGGAAAATCCGTCCGACTACACGGTTACGCAGCTTGGAGACTCCCCGCCAGAGATCGTCAATCGTGAGCCCAGGGACGAGCAACCCCGGACTGTCGATTTCGATGCGGTCGGCAAAAACTGCGATCCGTATCGGACCGCCGCGCTGCGCGTAGTCTGCGTGTACGACGGCATTGACGATCGCCTCCCGGACCGCGGCTTCGGGGATGCTCCATTTCGCGGTATGTCGTGCCGACCCGCTCTTCCCGATTACGAGTTCCTGACGTATCTGCTTCCTGACAAACGCGAGCGCCTCGTCCACCGCGATCGGTAGCAGCGACTTGATGTCGACCGAGTCGAGGATCCGATGACGGTCGGTACCCTCGAACAGCCCAGCTTTCAAGTATGCATCGGGGAAGCGGTGTAGCCTGTCTTTGCCAAAGAGCAGCATCCCGCCGATCGTGGGCACTGTCCGCCCGTTGTGCTTGATCAGCATGCGCAGTGGAAACAGATCCTGCCTTTTGAGCTTTCTGAGCGGTTCGAACAGCTCGGCCGCCGCACCGAGATCGATGTCGTCGGCGCCGCAGTCGGGCATCGGCTGCTCGTCGAAAGTCTCGTTCCTCGCCAGCCGCTCGATCTGCGCAATCAGTGGGTCGTCGGCGATCCTGTTTGACGCCCCGACTCGGACGAACACGCCTTCCTTCGGGCCAAGCCGGGTGAAGTGATGTGGCCCTGTCCACGCGGGGTGAACTACTACGGTCACGAGATGGGTTTTGCGCCACGGACACACCTCGATTTCGGGAACCACGAGGGGGGCTACGAGCGTCGAAATCAGATTGGCCGCCTGCTCGGCAACCAGCACGGGGTCGGCAAGTCCGCGCACGCGCCGCGTCCCGTCTTCGACGCCGACTATGATTGTTCCGCCGGCGGTATTCGCAAAGGCCACCACCGTACGCACGAGCCCCTCCGGGGAGGAAAGATCGCGCTTGAATTCCAGGGTCTTTCCCTCCGGGGATGCAAGGAAAGCATTGATGTCCATACTCTGCATTCTACTCTGCAAGACTCTGCAACGGAAGCTTGCAGAGTAGGCGGCTGGCCAAGGTGCCCTTACGGCGCCGACGAAATTGTAAGCCGTTGTTCCTGTTGGGCGGAAGGCGAACCCTCATGGGTTGCCGGATAGACGGCGGCGCGCTCGGCGCCGAGGAAGCGGTGTGATGCGCCGCTCGCCCGCCGCTCACGCCTTACGCTATCCCCTGGCTCCGCGGCTCACGACTCCCGTCGGTTCCCCCCGCCGGTTCGCTGGCGTCGTGTCCGTAAAGCCAAGCGACCGCTTTCAATGACCAGTCCGTTGCGCCGCGGGCCATTTCGGCGTCGCGTTCTTGCTGGGCCTCGCCGTCAGGCAGATGGAAGCGCGTCTTGTTCCCCTCCGAGAGACTCTGGACGCGAGAGGCCCTGGGCAGGCGCAGCTCCTCGTACCGGCGCAGCGCTGCAGGCACGCCCCGCGCGTCGCTCCGCGAGAGGCACGCTGCCAGCGTGGCTCCGTCCTCGATCGCTTGCGCCGCGCCTTGCGCCATGAACGGAACCATCGCGTGGCATGCGTCTCCCAGCAGCGTCACCCTTCCGACCGTCCAGCGCTCCATCGGCTGGCGGTCGAACAACGCCCAAATGAACGTCTCGTCGACTTCCCCGAGGATGCTCCGCACCTGCAGGTGCCACCCTTCATAGGCGGCGAGTGCATCGGCAACCTCGCCGCGGTCAGTCCAGGACTCGCGCGTCCAAGTGTCCTGCTCGATGATGGCAACGAAGTTGACCAGACGCCGGTTCTGCACGTAATAGTGGACGAAGTGCTTGCCGGGCCCCATCCAGACTTGGGACGTGACTTCCAAGTCGAGGTGCGCAAGCCGATCGGCCGGCACCAGGCCACGGTAGGCGACGCAACCCGTGAAGTGAGGCCTCTCGGGGCCGAACAGGGCCTCGCGCACGGTGGAATGAATGCCGTCAGCTCCCACCAGCGCGTCGACGCCGATGTGCGCGCCGTTCTCGAACTCGGCCTCAACATGGTCGCCGTGATCGACGAGCGAAGTGAAGCGGTGTCCGACGTGCAGGCGGTCGGGAGGCAACGCCCGCACCAGCGTCGCCAGAACGTCGGCGCGGTGCATCTGGTAATGAGGGAACCCGAACTCAGCCTCCATGGCCTCGCCGAGCGGAGTACGGAGGAGGGTCCTGCCGTCATCCCAGCGGC
>JASHYG010000398.1 GCA_030043215.1 Gammaproteobacteria bacterium | reverse complement strand
TTCTCCTCCGGAGTCACCATCGCGATGCGCTCCGCCAGCATGGCCGTGCATGCCCTGGACCGGCAGCTCGGCGGGGCGGCGGTCGACTGGGATCGCGACTTCGAGCGGCCGCTGCGCATCGGCATCGGCTGCTTCAAGGAGTTCGTGACGGCCTGGTACGACGGCCGCCTCCAGGACATCTTCTTCAGCGGCAACCGGGCGCCCGAGATCCGCCGCATGATTTGCTCGGTCCTCGCGGGCTACGCATGGGACGAGCGCAACGCCTTCGTGACCCAGCCCCGGCACACACTCGATGTGCTGGCCCAGCTGTGTGCCCCGCCGGGCCGGGAGCCGCGGGCATGAGCCCGGGGCGGCGGCCATGAGCGAGTCCGTCCTGGTGACCGGATCGAGCCGCGGCATCGGCCGCGCCATCGCCCTGCGTCTCGCCCGCGACGGGTACGACGTGGTGGTGCACTGCCGGGACCGTCTCGCGCAGGCCGAAGGCGTGGCGGGCGAGGTGCGCGCCCTGGGACGCGCCGCGCGAGTGCTGCAGTTCGACGTGACGGACCGCGCGCAGTGCGCCGGGCTCATCGGCGCCGACATCGAGGCTCACGGCGCCTACTACGGCGTGGTGTGCAACGCCGGGCTCACGCGCGATGCGGTGTTTCCGGCGATGAGCGGCGAGGCCTGGGACAGCGTCGTGCGCGGCAACCTCGATGCCTTCTACAACGTGCTGCAGCCGGCGATCATGCCGATGGTGCGGCGGCGCGCGCCCGCGCGGATCGTCACGCTGTCGTCGGTGTCGGGGCTCGTCGGCAACCGGGGCCAGGTGAACTACAGCGCGGCGAAGGCCGGCGTCGCGGGGGCCACCAAGGCGCTCGCCGTGGAGCTCGCCAGCCGCGAGATCACGGTCAACTGTGTCGCGCCGGGCCTGATCGACACCGACATGGCGCGCGAGGCGCCGCTCGAGGAGGTGAAGCGGCTGATCCCGATGCAGCGCCCGGGAACACCGGAGGAAGTCGCGGCCGTGGTGAGCTTCCTCCTCTCTCCGGGCGCGTCCTACGTGACGCGGCAGGTCATCGCCGTGAATGGAGGCCTCAACTGATGTCCCGCGTCGCCGTGACCGGCATGGGGGGCATCAGCGCGCTCGGCTGCGACTGGGGCCAGATCGAGGCTGGCCTGCGCCGCGGCGTCAACGCCGTGCGCTACATGCCCGAATGGGAGCGATTCCGTGACCTCAACTCGAGGCTTGCGGCGCCGATCGAGGGGTTCGAGCCGCCGCCGCACTGGACGCGCAAGCAGACGCGGAGCATGGGCCGGGTGTCGCAGCTCGCCGTCGCCGCGGCCGAGCGAGCCCTGAGGGACGCGGAGCTGCTCGGCGATCCTCTGCTCGCGAGCGGCCAGGCGGGCGTCGCGTGCGGCTCCTCGATCGGTAGCATCCCGGATATCAAGGATTTCGCGGTCATGCTGCTCGAGGGCGCATCGAGCGGCCTCAACGCCAACTCGTACGTCCGCATGATGCCGCATACGGCAGCGGCGAACATCAGCATCTTCTTCGGCTTGAAGGGCCGCATCGTTCCGACCTCCAGCGCCTGCACGTCGGGGAGCCAGGCGATCGGGTACGCGTACGAGTCCATCAAGCACAACGCGCAGACCGTGATGCTCGCGGGGGGCGCGGACGAGCTGTGCCCGACGCAGGCCATGTCCTTCGACATCCTCTATGCGACGAGCCGCCGCAACGCGGAGCCGCGCGCGACGCCTCGGCCGTACGACCGGGATCGCGACGGCCTGGTGGTCGGGGAGGGCGCGGCGGTCCTGGTGCTCGAGAATCTGGAGCATGCGCAGGCACGCGGCGCGCACATCCATGCGGAGCTCGTCGGATTCGCGACCAACTGCGACGGCAGCCACGTCACGCGGCCGGAGGAGCAGACGATGCGTGCCGTGCAGGAGCTCGCGCTGCGCGATGCGGGCCTGCCCGCGTCGGCCGTCGGCTACGTGAATGGACACGGCACCGGGACGGAGCACGGGGACATCGCCGAGTCCCGCGCAACGGCCGCGGCGCTCGGCTCGCGCGTGCCCTTGAGCACGCAGAAGAGCTATCTCGGCCACACGCTCGGGGCCTGCGGAGCGCTCGAGGCCTGGTTCAGCATCGCGATGATGAATGCCGGCTGGTTCTCACCGACCCTGAATCTCGACCACGTCGATCCGCGCTGCGGCGATCTCGACTACATCGTGGGCGAAGGACGCTCGCTCCAGGTGGAGCACATCATGAGCAATAACTTCGCCTTCGGCGGGATCAACACGTCGCTGGTGTTCCGCCGCCCGCGCTGACCGTGAAGTTGGCCACGGACGCTCCACTGCTCGATTCCGCCGATCCCGCACGGCCCATCCTGTGGGCGCGAGGCCGCGCGCTTGCGGCCGCCGAGCTCATGCAGGAGGCGGAGTGCCTCGCCTCGACGCTCCCCGCCGGGACCCACCTCGTCAATCTCTGCGAGCGCCGCGACCACTTTCTCGTCGCGTACTGCGCCGCGCTCCTGCGCGGCCACACCAACCTGATGCCGCCGTCGCGCGCGCCAGAGGCCGTCGATGACGTGCAGGCGGGCTTCCCGGGCAGCTATCGTTGCGACGACGGCTCGGTGGCTCGCGCGATCGAGGTTGCGGCGGGCAGGCGAGCGGCCCGCTGTGACGCCCGCGTTCGGAGCGAGCACGCCGCGGAGATCGCATTCACCTCCGGCACCACCGGCACGCCGAGGGCGCACCTCAAGCGGTGGGGCCAGCTGCTCGCCAGCACGCGGCTCAACGCCTCGCGCATCCGTGATTGTCTCGCGCGCCGATATGGCGGCGCGAGGCCGTGGATCGTGGCGACCGTGCCGCCGCAGCACATGTACGGAACCGAGACGTCGATCCTGCTGCCGCTCGCCGCCGATATGGCGGTGCATGCCGCGAGGCCGCTGTTCCCGGCCGATGTGGCCGCCGCCCTCGCGGAGGTGCCGCCGCCCCGCGTGCTCGTGACCACTCCCGTGCACCTGCGAGCGCTCGTCGCGTCCGAGCAGCGCTTTCCCGAGGTGGGCGTCGTCGTCTCCGCCACTGCGCCGCTCGACATGCCGCTCGCACAGGCGGTCGAGCGGGCGCTCGATGCGACGGTGCTCGAGATGTTCGGCTCGACCGAGACCTGTGTGATCGCGACACGCCTCACCGCGCGCGAGGAGAGCTGGCGCCTGTATCCGGGCGTCAAACTGATGCCGGGGCCCGAGCGCGCCGAGGTCGATGCGCCGTGGTTCCACGCGCCGACGGCCTTGCAGGATGTGATCGAGCTCCTGCCGCCCGACCGCTTCGTCGTGAGCGGCCGCAACACCGACATGGTCGAGGTCGCCGGCAAGCGTGCCTCGCTCGCGGATCTCACCCGCCGACTGCTCGGCATCGCAGGTGTGAAGGACGCCGTCGTCTTTCAGCCCGATGTGGCCGGCGCCGGTGCGGTGCGGCGGGTGGCCGCGCTCGTCGTGGCGCCGGACCTCAGCGCCGAGGCGATCTCGGCTCACTTGAGCCGCGGCATCGATCCGGCGTTCATGCCGAGGCCGCTCGTCATCGTGCCCGCGCTGCCGCGCAACGAGCTCGGCAAGCTCTCCCACGAGGCGCTCGCGCGGCTCGCCGCGGCTCATCTGCCTCACTGACCGTGAACGCAGTCGATCTCCACGAGCAGCTCGGAGCGGCAGATGTCGGCCTCGAGGATGATGTACCGTACGCCGCGGGGCAGGCGCTCGCCCAGGTGCGCCTCGGCGCGAGCCGCCGAGGCGCCATCGCGTAGGTAGACTTTGAGCAGGCTGTGCGCGCCCCAGCGCGCGGGAAGAGCGGGTTGCACCGAGGTCGCGCTCTCGAGAACACTCTCGAGATTGGCGAGAGTCTCGTCGATCTGCGAGACGAGGCTCCCGGGGTGGCGTGAGGCATGGCCGACGATGCTCGCGGTGCCCGAGATCATGAGCAGGCGCTGCGAGACGAGCATCGCCCTCGCGAAGCTCGGGGCGGCCGGTCCGTACTGCCTCGGGTACCGGTAGGCGCTCACCTGCCGCGGGTTCTCGAGCGGTGCGCCGGGCGACCGGCCCGCGAGCCAGTAGACCTGCAGAGTCGGCGCGCCATCCCGGCGGCCGACGGCGCTCGCGGCCGGATAGCGCAGGCCGCGATGCGGGCCGAGCCCGGCGGCGCGGCCGATGCAGAACTGCTTGTAGCGCTCCTCGTCCGCCCGGCCATGGTTGATGCCGTCGAGGTAGTTCCACACGCGCAGCAGGTGTGGATAGCCGGAGCCCGACTGAAACCGGCCGATGGCCGAGTAGGCCCACTCGGTCGCCGCGGCGAGCCCGCCGTGGTGGCGCTCGTCCAGCTCGATGACTCCAGCGAGGTGCTCCGTGCCGGCCGCGAACCGGATGGAGCCGTCGCGGCCGGTCTGGACGGTGCCCGCGGTCCGCCACAGCTCGGCACTGCCGCACCCCGCAAGCGCCGGAAGGCGCACCCGGATGCAGCGCGGATCGGCGAGCTGCGGGCAGGAGTCGCCGAATACGACGGCGGCCAGCACATCCGGCGGCAGCCGCGAATCCGGCCCGAGCGTCGAGTAGTCCACCGACGGAGCCGCAGCCAGCCGCTCCGAGGCCTCCGCCGGCAGGTCCGCGTGCTCGAGGCGGGTCATGGCCCTCGAGCGGGCTCTTGTGGCGCGCGTGCCCATGAGGCGGAGCGATCGCTCGACGCCCGGCTTACCGGCGGG
>JASHYG010000397.1 GCA_030043215.1 Gammaproteobacteria bacterium | reverse complement strand
CTCGCGCCCCGGCGGACGACGCAGCAGCAGCGAAAGCTGGCGATAGGCGGCCGCGTGCTTCGTGAGGTCGTCGATGACCAGCAGCACATCGCGTCCCCGCGACATAAAATACTCGGCCATGGTGCAAGCCGAATAGGGCGCGAGCCACTGAAGGCCTGGCGCCGAATCGGCCTCGCCGATGACGAAGAAGCACCGCTCCGGAGCGCCAAAGCGACGGACCGCGTCGATGACGCGCGCAACCGATGACCCTTTTTGCCCGATGGCGGCATAGACGCAGATGACGTCGCTCGAACGCTGATTGATGATGGCATCGACGGCGATCGCCGTCTTGCCGGTGCCGCGGTCGCCGATGATCAGCTCGCGCTGACCCCGTCCAATTGGCACGGTCGCATCGACGGCCAGCAGTCCGGTCGCAAGCGGCTTGTCCACCGGCGCCCGGTCGACGATCGCCGGCGCCGGCTGCTCGATGGGTGAGAAGGCCTCTGCGGCGATCGGTTCCCCGCCATCGAGCGGCACGCCGAGTCCATTGACCACGCGGCCGAGCAGCGCCTCGCCTACCGGTACGCGCGCCACCTCACCGGTCCCGCGAACGAACGTTCCGGCGGCAATGACGCTCGAATCGTCGAGCAACACACAGCCGATCGCCTCGGGCCCGAGCTCGACGGCGAGGCCGCGCGCACCGTGCTCGAAGACGAGCAACTCATCGAGCCGTGTGTCGGGAAGCCCCGTTACGGTGGCGACTCCGTCACCGACTCGCGTGACGCGGCCGAGGGCCTCAAAGCGTGGCGCGAGCGCCGTGTGCGCAATGCGCTCGCCGCCTTCCGCCACCCAACTTCGCAGGTCATCCGAGAGCGTGGGCATCGCTGCGAAGACCGTCACTGGGAAGAGCCGCACGGGGCCCACGGCGCTCGAGCTCGCTCCGAAGGGCCGCCACGGCGCTTCTCAAGGAAAAGGACAGCACGCCGTCTGGAAAGTGAAGCTCCGCTCCCGCACCGAGCGCCGGATCCACGGCGAACTCGATGGTATCGTCACGCACGATGTGAGCAAGCTTTTCGCGCCAGAGCGCACGGATTTGAGGCGCGAGAGCCGAGGCCGTGACGATCGTGAGCGGAGCTCCGGGAGAGAGCTCGTGCGACATTGCACGACGCTCGAGCGCAGGCGCCGACCCGAGAGAGCTCTCGATGCGCTCGAGCCAGCCCTCGGTCTGTATGCTGGAGGGGAGACTCGCGATGAGCCTTGCAAGGAATTCGGCGGCGAGATCGAGTGCCGTATGCTCGATGCAAGCGAGGGCTTGCTCGCGCTCGGAGGCGAGTGTTTTGCGGCCCTCATCGAGAAGGGCCGCGATCTCACGCTCCGTCTGCGCCTGCCGCGCACGCTTGAGAGCATCCGCTTCGGCGGCGGCGCTGGTGAGCGCTTGCGCCCGATCGGCCGCGATCGAGGAGCGCTCCACGGCGATTGCGGCGAGCTCGTCTTTCGCTTGCGCCGCGGCTTTTCGTGCAACCTCCGATTCCGCGTTGATCTGCGCGCGGCGCGCATCGACGATCCGCAGCACGGGTCGATACAAGAACCGGTGCAGCAGCCACACGAGGACGGCGAAGTTCACCGTCTGCAGCGCGAGCGTGTACCAGTCGATGCGCATGGCGCCTCAGACCAGGGGATTGGCGAACAGCAGCAGCAGCGCGACGGCGAGGCAATAGATCGCCATCGTCTCGATCATCGCGAGGCCGACGAAGAGCGTGCGGGAGATCGTGCCGGATGCTTCGGGTTGTCGGGCAATGGCATCCATCGCGGCTGCAACGGCGCGGCCCTCCGCGAGCGCGGGGCCGATCGAGCCGATCGACACGGCGAGCGCCGCGCACAGGATGGTGATGGTCTTGGCGTCCATGGTCGTATCCTCAGGTTTCATGGAGGCTGCCGGCGGCAGCGCCGATGAAGACGGTTGCGAGAACGGAAAAAATGTAGGCCTGGATGGCACCGATGAGTCCCTCGAGTGCCATGAGCGGAACAGGGACGAGGAGCCCGGCGAGGGCGAGCACCAGAGCGATCAGAAACTCCCCGCTCATGACGTTGCCGAACAGGCGCACCATGAGCGAGAACGTCCGGGTCACCTCGGAGAGAAGATTGAGGGGCAGCATGATGAGCTTGGGCTCGGCGAAGCTCCGGAGATATCCGGCAAGCCCGTGGGCGCGAACGCCGAAGTAGTGAACGGAGAAAAAGACGATGACGGCGAGCGCCGCGGGCGTCTCGATCTTGGCGGTCGGGGCGTCGACGCCCGGCAGGAGCCCGGCGAGATTCGCGGCGAGGAGATAGATGAAGAGCGTACCGAGTAGCGGCAGAAGAGGCCGCGCGTCCTTGCAGATCACCGCCTCGATCTGCGCATCGATCTCGGTCACGAGGAGCTCGAGTGCGAGCTGACGGCGACTGGGGCGGAGCCCGAGGTGACGGGTGAGAAGCCGGGAGCCGGCGCCGAGCACGCCCATGATGGCCCAGGTCGTGACGACGGGCCGGGTGATCGGGATCGGGCCCAGGTGGAACAGGACGGTGCTCGCAAGCGGAGAGGGGATCACGAAGCCTCCCGTGCCGCTCGCAGCGCGAGCGTCCGAGCGGCGAGGAAGCCCAG
>JASHYG010000396.1 GCA_030043215.1 Gammaproteobacteria bacterium | reverse complement strand
GCGTGATCTGGATGCAGCGGTGCACTACATCTCGCCGGACGACAATTACGAAGTGGCTTTCGGCGGCACAAATCTCACGGATGACCGCTACCTCACCACGGGATCCATCAATCTCGCCGCCGGTGAGGTGGTCGGCAGCTACAATCCGCCGCGCGAGTGGTACCTCAACGTGAAGGTGAACCTCGGGAAGTGAGTCTGTGTGCCGCGAGGTGGGGGGGTTGCCCCGCCTCGCGGCTACCTGTCCCGGCCCTGCGGTCCGCGTGGGGCCTCACGTCGAGCGGCCGCGAGGAGCACCCACGCGTGCCACCACAGCCGCCATCTGGACCCGGGAGCGCGGACGCTCGACCCGAAGCCGCGGAGTGCACGACTGAGCGCCGGCAACGCTGCAGGGCCCGCGTCGCGCATGCACTGAGCGGCGGCACGGCGGACGGCGGAGTCTGGATCGCCGAGCAGCCGCACGGCGGACTCCGGAGGGAGAGCGCCGCGTCGCTGCAGTGCCTCGACGGCCTGCCGCCTGACGGCCCCTTCACCGTCGTCGAGAAAGCGCTCGATCGCCGCCAGCCGGGTTCCCGGAATCACATCGAGCGCGCTCACTGCGGCGAGCCGCAATTGAGGGTCGCCGGCATTCCACAGGCCTGCGAGCGCCGGTGCCGCGGAGCGCGCTCGCAAGCGGCCCGCCAATTCCACCGCTCTCCGCAGGCGACGCCGGCCCGGCTCGTCGCCGGGCGTTGCCGCAAGGAGCGGAACGATCAGCGGCTCGCTGATCGATCCCAAGCTCGCGAGAGCCTGCACGATCGCGTCCGCCCGCGACCAGTCGGGCTCGTCGAGCGCGGCGATCAGCACGCGGGCAACGTCCGCCGCGGCAGGTCCAATGCGCGATACTGGCGCCGCGGAACCGGTACCCTCGGCCGACGCCGCAGACCCTGCGAGGCGCGCTAGCGAGAGCGCGGCCTCGATCCGGACGGCGCGTTGCCCGTCGCGCAGCGCAAATGCCAGCGCCAGCGCCCGTTCCAGCTTGGCAGCCGCGGTGCCCCGGTCGGCGAGCTCACCGAGCAGCCGCGCGGCGGCGGCGCGGCCGTCGATCCGGCTCGGTGGCTCGAGGCCGTGCACGAGCCGCGGCTCGTATAGTGCATCGATGAGCGGCGCGACGGACGCATCGCCGAGCCCGCGCAGCGCCAGCGCGCCAGCCGATCGCGCGACGTCGTCGTAGAGGCACTCGATCAGCAGAGGGATCGCGCGCCGCTCTCCCATCCGGCCGAGCGCGAGCGCGCACTGCGGATAGAGCCGGGTCCGCAGAGCCTCGAGCAGGAGCTCGGTGATCGCGGGGTCGACGCAGCGGCTCAGGTGCTCCGCCACTCGATTGACGATCACGTCCTCGGATTCGAGCGATGCAGGATCGAGCCGGCGCGAGACGGAGTCGCGCAGCGCCCGCATGAGCGCGGCGGTCGCGGCTGGGCCTGCAATTGCGGCGAGCGCATCGGCGGCGAGGTATCGATGGTGATAGACCGATTGCGACGGCCCGCGCAGGAGCGCCTCGAGCGCCGGCACCGCCGACTCGCCGAGCGCCACCACGTCGGGCAGGAGGGACGGGCCATCGTGCAAATTCCGCAGCCGCTCGACGAGCTCGCCGGCGCCGTCCCGTGGAGGCGCTAAACCATGACGGACAGGATCAGGAATACGATCAATGCTCCGAGAACGTAGGCGACGTAAGCGTTTACTTTGCCGCGATGCATCCGCGCGAGCAGGCGAGCGCCGCGCATGAGTTGTGCGGTCAGCACATCGAGGAAGAGCCGGTCGACGAGGTACACGGGCTCCCGAGCGCGCCGGATGGCGACCCGGAAATGCTGCGCGACGGTTTCCTCGGTATCCTCCACCGTCCGCGGCCGCAAGATGGCGTCGAAGACCACGCGCACCGGGTTGGAGAAGCCGGTCGCCGTGTACGTCATCTCGGGGAACAGCTGCCGCACGCCGCCGTCCCAGTGCGCCTCGCGGGTTACGCGCCGCCTGCGCGTCGTCCACAGGACGATGCCCGCGAGGACGCCGAGCAAGATCACCAGGACCACCACGCCGTAGGAGGTGGACATCGCGAAGATCACCGGATTGTCCGGACCTCCGCGGTGCAGGACGACGAGCCCGCGTCCGGGAATGAAGCTCTCGCCCGTCTCGGCGCCGAGGTCGTGGAAGTCGGAGACGAAAGCGGCGGGCAAGGCCGAATGGTCGGGGCTCGATGAGAAGAATGCCGGCACGAGAGCCTCGGTGGCCCGGCCGTCGCCGACGGACGCGAGCGCGCCGCTCAGTGTCGGGATGACGAAGGTCGGGATGACGCCGAGCACGATGCAGAGCGCGGCGAGCGCGCCCATCGGCGCGAGCATCGAGCGCGGCGCCTCCGTCGCCTGCTCCGCCTCGCGAGACCGGCACATGCCGAGAAAGCCCATGGCGAACGCCTTGACGAAGCACGTCACCGCGAGCGCGGCGGTGAGCGCGAGCACGACGCCCGTGAATGCGTAGACGAGCTTCACCGCCGTGGAGGTGAGCTCCACGCTGCGCAGGAGGACCTGCAGCGTCAGCCACTCGCTCGCAAAGCCACTGAACGGATACATCGCGGCGATCGACAGGGAGCCCACGAGGAAGTAGAGCGCGGTCCAGGGCATGGTGCGAATGAGCCCCCCGAGCCGATCGAGATCGCGCGTTCCCGCGCGGTAGTCGACCGTGCCGGCGCCGAGGAAGAGCAGCGCCTTGTAGACCGAGTGATTGGTCAGATGATAGAGGGCGGCGACGAATGCCATGCCGGCGAGCGCCGGCCGGCCGGCTGCGGTGAAGACGAATCCCGCGCCCAGGCCCACGACGATGATGCCCATGTTCTCGATGGAGCTGTGCGCGAGCATGCCCTTGGCGTCGTTGTCCGTGGTGGCGTAGAGGATGCCGACGAAGGCCGATACGGCCCCGACGATCAGCGCCACGACGCCGGCGCCGACGAGGCTCGCCGGCAGGATGTCCACGTTGACCCGCACGATCCCGTAGATGCCGAGATTGAGAATGACGCCGGAGAGCAGGGCGGAGACGTTGGCGGGCGCCACCGGATGCGCGCGCGGCAGCCAGGAGTTGAACGGCACGAGGCCGGCCTTGACTCCGAAGCCGAAGAGAGACAGGAGGAAGATCGCCCAGCGCGCACCCGACCCCAGGGCCGGCCCGGACGCTCTCATGGCGTGGAAGTCGAGGGACCCCGCCGCGTTGCCGAGCAGCAGCAGCGCGATCACCACGGCGAGCGTTCCGGCTTCTCCCATCGCGAGCATCAGGTAGCCGGCCCGGACGTTCTCCTCGCGCCGATGCTCGTACATGACGAGCAGGGCGCTCGCGATGGACATCATCTCCCACGTGAGCAGGAAGGAGAGGGCGTCCCGGGCGAGGAGCACCGCTCCGATGGAGGCGAACAGTGAGTGGTACAGCACGCTGAAGGAGCGCAGGCTGTAGTGGCCGAGATAGCGCCGGAGATACCCACCGGAGAAGATCGACGTGGCGAGATGGATGATGCCGGCGATCAGGAGGAACAGGCCCGATATCCGGTCGAGGCCGAGGCGCAGCGTGCCGCCCCAGGGCAGAGACCACAGATCCGCGAGATAGGACTGCCCCGTGAAGAGCGCATCGGCGGCCGCGATCGACAGGGCGATGGCCGCTGCGGCGCCTGTCACCGCGAGCACGGCCGGGTTGCGCCGCTGCGGGCTGAGGAGCGCGAGCAGCGCGCCCAGGGCGCACAGGAGGAAGAACGCGCCGATGCCGACCGCTTCGATCATGCGCCGGACTCCTCGGCCGCCGGTCCCGGACGAGCAGCCCATTGCGTGCCGGCGGCCCAGCCGGCAGGCTGAGCCCGGCCCGTCGCAACGAGCAAGGCGTGCAGGATCGCGAACGGCGGAGGCGGGCCGCCGGGCACCTCGATATCGACGGGGATGATCGACCTCACCCCGTCGCTGCATGCGAAGCTCGGACCGAAAACGCTTCCCGACAGCGCACAGGCGCCTACCGCGATGACTCTCCTCGGCGTGGGCAGCGCCGTGTACGCCTTCTCGAGCGCCGTCCGCATCTGGTCGGTGCCCGGGCCGACCACGATGAGAATGTCGGCGTGGCGCGGGGTCGGGGTGAAGAAGAATCCGAGCCGGTGCGCGTTGTAATAGGGGTTGGCGAGCTGCTTGACCTCGTGAAGGCAAGCGCCGCAGTCCCCGGCGTCGACGACGCGCACGTGCAGGGAGCGCGCAAACGCGGAACTCAGCGGCGGCGTGCGCTCCTCTCCCGCCGGCCGCGACGTCGCGACGGCCGCCCACTCGTAGCCCTGCTGCCACTCCAAGGCGTCGTCTCCGCGGGCGCAGCGGTAACAGTGCACGCACCGGCGGGGATCGACCCAGATGCGCCGGTCGCGCCGCGTGAGAGCACCGGTCGGGCAGCGCTCCACCACCGCGCCCCGATCGCCGTCGGCGAGCGCGCGTCCCACGGGGAACCCCGGGCTCACGCCGGGGCTCTGGTCCTGCCGCGCCGGATAGCGCGTGGTTCGCACGCGCGCCGCGAGTCCGCTGAGGACCCACTGGGTCATGACGGCTTGCTCATCGGTCGTTCTCCGCGACGGAGAGCCCGAAGCTCGCGAGAATGATCGGGAAGTCCTGGAACGCGAACGCCTCGGCGGCCAAGTGGAACACGTGCCAGTTGGCGAACGACGGCGGGATGATTCGATAGCGCACCACGGCGCCGCGCGAGTCCACCCGCAGCCAGTGAAACGCCGCGCCGACCGGAGCCTCCGTCCAGCCGAGCGCCGCGCCGGCGCAAGGCCGGATGTCCGCCGCGCGCACCGGCCCTGCCGGCAGACTTGCGAGCGCCTGCTCCATGATTCGTACGGACTGCCGCGCCTCGGCGCAGAGGATCCGCAGCCGCGCGTAGCCGTCCCCCTCGGCTTCCTTCGGGACCTCGAAGCCGTAACCCCCATAGCCGCAGTACGGCAGCGCTACTCTCAGGTCGCGCGCCAGGCCCGAGGCGCGCGCGATCGGTCCGACCACGCCGCAGGCCCGCGCCTCCTCCTCCGTGACGATTCCCACCTGCTCCAGCCGATCGAGGAAGCTGCTCGTCCTCACGAGCCTCTTCTCGAGCGCCTGCAGCTGCTGCAGGATGCCGCGCGCCCGGACGGTCGCTGCGCGGAGCGCCGCGTCGTCGAGATCCCGGCTCAATCCGCCGCAGGCGAGGAGTCCATAGAGATACCGGTGCCCGGTGAGCTCGCCCGACAGGCGGAGCAGCTCCTCCTCCAGTATCGCCGCCTGGCTTGCGGCCACCACGAGCGCGGTGGACTCGCAGATCTCCTGGATCGCGCCCGTGTGGTGCCGCAGGCGCTCGAGCTCGGCGAGGAGCACGCGCAGCGCGAGCGCCCTCTGCGGAACCTCGATGCCGCCGATCGCCTCGAGCGCCTGCGCGAACGCGAGCCCATGCGCGAACGCCGTGATGCCGTTGAAACGCTCCGCGAGGAGCAGGGCGTCCTCCGCAGGGCGTCCTTCCGCGATCTTCTCCACCGCGCGGTATTTGTAGAAGAACCGGGGCACGACGCGGATCACGTCCTCACCGACGGTCTCGAGCAGGAAGTGCGCGGACTCCGCCGTGCTCGAATAGACGGGGCCGATCGGCATGCCGAACACGCCGGGCGCATGGACGATCCGGTCGGGACGCCAGTTGGGATTCGGGGCCCTGAGCGCCGGCGGCTCACGCCCGTTGAAATCCTTGCGCATCGGCGCAAGCCCTTCCTGCCACGCATCGTCGTGCAGGATGAAATCTCCGAGCCGCGGATGTCCGTCGAAGGCGATCTCGAAGAGGTCTTCCGCCTCGCGCTCGTGCCAGTCCGCGGCGTAGAGCGAGCCGCTGATGCTCGGGAAATGCACCTGCGAGAGCGGCTGCCGCAGCAGCACGTCGATGCGCCCGGATCGGGCGTCGGCCGCGTGAAACAGATAGCGCAGCGACCACTCGCCCGATTGCTGCTCGACCACCAGTCCGGCGAAGCTGTAGTCGAGCGTCTGGACGATCCACGCGCAGAGGTCCTGCAGCGTGTCCGGGCGGCATTCGACCTCGTACCGGCGACCCTGCCTGTCCTGGTGGACGTCGATCCGCGTGGACCACTCCTCGGGAATGCTTGCAACGGTGGCGGCAGCTTCCATGGCGGTCATCTCTGCAAGATGCCTGACGCCATGCGCATCAGCTCATCGAGCGATGCAGGCAGATAGAAACCCAATGCGACGACCAGCGCGCCCGCGAGGATGAGGATCGTGAGGCAGGTGAGCGGCAGCGGAGCGCCGGCCACGGCGGCGGCATGCGCCGCGCCCGGCGGTACGGCCGCGGCAGCCGATCCGTCTGCGGCTTGCGCGGCCGGCTCCGCGGCGACGCCGAACACCATTCGATTGACGTGCAGCAGTACGCCGAAGAAGGCGATGGCGATGAACACGGCGAGCAGGCCGACGAGGACGTAGCGGCCTTCGGCGAGGCCGGCCCTCAAGATGGAGAACTCGCTCAGGAAGACCGCAAGGGGCGGCGCTCCGGCAATGGCGAGCCCGCCGAGGAGGAGGCTCGCCGCGGCTGCGGGAGAGGTGCGGATGAGGTCCCGCACCGAGGCGATCTCCCGCGTGCTGACCGTGAGCACCGCGGCGCCCGCCGCGAAGAAGCAGAACGATTTGGTCACCGCGTGGCAAACGACTTGGTACATCGCGCCGTAGTGCGCGGCCCCGCTCCCGAGTCCTGCCGCAAAAAGAATGATGCCCATGTGCTCGACGGTCGAGAAGGCGAACAGCCGCTTGTAGTCGCGGACCTGCAGCAGCAGGAACGCGGCCACGCCGACGGAGATGAGACCGAAGACGGGCATCCACTCGGCGACCGCCGAAGCGGGACTCGCCTGGAGCACCGGCAGCAAGCGCAGGATGACGTAGAGCACGCTCGTGGTCTCGATTCCGGAGAGCAGCGCGCAAACGGGCGAGGGCGCCTGGCTGTGGGCGTCCGGGAGCCAGGTGTGCAGGGGCACGAGCCCGACCTTGGTGCCGAAGCCCACCACGATGAGCAGGAAGGCGGTCTTGAGCAGGGCGGGCGGCATGCGCGGCGCAGCGGCGAGCAGCCCGCCCCAGGTGTAGGAGCTCCCCCCTCCGGCTTGCAACGCCGCGAATAGCAGGAGGAATCCGAGGAGGGCGATCCCGGCTCCCATCAGGGACAGGGTGACGTACTTCCAGGCGGCCTCGAGCGCCTCGCGAGTGTTCTCGAAGCTCACGAGGAGCGCGGAGGAGAGTGTCGTGAGCTCGACGAATATCCACACCAGCGTGGACTCGGCGACCATGGGGATCGCGAGCATGGCGAACACGAACACGTTGTAATTGGCGTAGTACACGCGGAGCCGGCCGGGCTCGTGTGCCGAGGTGCGCTCCATGTAGCCCCAGGAGTAGACGGCCGCGGTCGCGCCGACGAGCGCGATCAGCAGAATGATCAGCATGCTCAGGCCGTCGACGGACAGGGAGAATGCGGCGACGGTGAGGATGGCGCCGGACGCCACGCGCAGAGCGGCGAGGACGGCGAGAGCGAGGATGGCGAGGGAGCTCGCCACGGTCACCGCTTGCGCTGCGCGCCGCGCCGGTATCGCCGCGCTCAATGCGGCCGCGAGCAGCGCCGAGCCGAGCATGGCGAGCAAGATCACGTGACCCCCTGGCGCCGCAGCGCCTGATCTTCCTTGAGCGAGGCGAGCTCGCCCACGCGCGTGGATCCGATCCGGCGCTGGATGGTTCTCACGAGCACGCCCGTGACGAAGACGAGGATGAGGCCGTCGGAGGCGATCGCAAGCTCGACGATGAGGGGCAGCTCGCGCGAGAGGGAGATGCCCGCGAAGAAGGCGCCGTTCTCCATGGCGAGAATGCCGATCAGCATGGGCACGGCCTCGCGGCGCACGGCGAGCGTGTACGCTCCGAGCAGCAGTCCGGCGAGTCCGATCGGTACGTTGGCGCTGCGGAACTCCGGCGCCACCGAGTTGAGGATCGGAATGGCGAGGAAGTACGAGAAGACGGCGAGCGCGAGCGCGATCGTGAGGGAGGCCGGAATATTGAGCGCCTGGTCGATCTCGCGCCGCGTGTAGATCTCCGACGACAGGGTCCGCCGCAGGATCAGGGGAACGACGATGGGCTTGGAGATCAGGTTCACCACGCCGACCCCGACCAAGTGCGATGACCCATACTCGCCCGCGAGCAGGAAGGCCGATGCCGCGAGCAGCAGCGACTGGTAGATGAACAGGAGCAGGCACCCGCGCGTCTGCCGCGTGGCGACCATCGCGAACGCGGTGAGCAGGAACAGCCCTCCGGCGAGCGCATTGAGAGCTCCGAGCGTGGAGCCGGGGATACTCACCGCTGCCGCGTCCGCATCATGAGGCAAAGGCCCGGGTGATCATGGCCGCGACGCAAGTGATGAACGCCGCGCCCAGGAACTCGCTGATGCGGAACAGGCGCAGCTTCGCGAGCGAGGACTCGATGACGACGAGCACCAGGATGAGGATCAGGATCTTGAGCGCGACGAGCGGGATGGCGAGCAGCACCTCGAGGAACCGCTGCCGGGCGGCGAGTCCCCAGGGGGTGACCAGGACATTGAGGAACACGCACATGAGCACCATGAGCTTCACGTGCCCGCTCCACTTGATGAGCGCCGCGCCGCGGCCGGAGTATTCGAGCGATTTGGACTCGTCGATCATGGCGAGCTCGAAGTGCCCCGTCGGGCTGTCGACCGGTATGCGGCCGCCTTCCGCCAGGATGAGCATCAGGAACGCGGCGAGCAGCAGGATGTGCGCCGGCGCGAGAAAGCTCTCGGGCGAGACGACCCATTGCGCCTGCACGATGTATGGGATCGTGGAGCCTGCCACGTAGGAGACCGTGAAGAAGACGATCACGAAGACCGGCTCGGCGAGGAAGCCGACCATCCGGGTGCGGCTTGCGCCCATCGGCCCGTAGGGGTTGGCGGGGTCGACCGCTCCCAGGATCGCAAAGAAGCCGCCGAGGGCGAGGATGAATCCGACCCCCACCATGTCGGCCATGAAGGCGAGATAGAGCGGATAGGAGGTGAGCACCGGGATGAGCAGCACCACGAACGCGGGCGCGACGAAGACGACGTAGGGCGTCACCCGGAAGATCCAGGAGCTCTGGCTCGAGACCACCTCGTCCTTGTGGAACAGCTTCCAGAGATCCCGGTACGGCTGGAAGATGCTGGGGCCGCGCTTCGACTGGACGATCTCTTTGAGACGGCTCAGCACTCCGCTGATGAGCGGCGAGAGCGCGAGCACCACGAGCAACTGCAGCGCGTTGCAGAGGATCCGGAATGCCATGGCCGCTCCTCGGCGCCCGTCAACGTCCAACGGGCGAGGTAGGCGTCATTAGCCGTCGCGGCAGTTCTTAGGAGGAAGCCATCTCCCGGCAGTAGATTAGACAATGCGCAGGCCGGTGACAAGCGTCCGGGCGCGACTTCGGAGTCAACGCAGCGTCAGCGCGAGGATGACGACGAGCAGTACGCCGAGCAAGGCCAGATAGAAATTGAGATCGCCGGATTGCAGCGCCCGGAGCCGGCCGGCGAGCCTCCATACGGCGCGCCGGACGGGCTGGAACAGGGTCGGGCCGAATACGTCGGCGATATCGTGCTCGAACTGCAGCTTGCGTATGAAGTACGTCACCGCGCGGTGCTCGTGCGCCGTGTCGAGAGTCGGCCGGTAGATGAAGCTGTAGAACGTTCGCATGGCATTCGCGAAGGTGAGCGTCGTCGTCGCCGAGCGTTGGGGGTCTTCCTGCAGGCCGCCATACCACACGGGCGCGTGCCGTACGCCGTGCCGGCGCAGGTTGAGCAGCAGCAGCAGCGGGAAGATCGCGAGCAGGGGCATCGCGATGACGAGCTTCGACGGCGAGATGAACGCGAACGTGTCGGTGAGCGGGACGAGCAGCCAGCCGCTCGACATCTGCCGGGCCGCATGGACCCCAAAGTGGGCGACGTCCGCCGCATCGAGCCCGGCGAGCCATACGGGCAGCCCCACCGCCGCCGCGAGCACGGCGATGCCCAGCGCCAGCACGGCAAGGTCGTAGCCGGGACCGACACGCGCGGAGCGCGGCCCGTGCCCGTCCCCCAGCAGGCCGATGCCGAATGCCTTGATGAACGTTGCGAGCGCCACGGCTGCGGTGATGGCGAGCCCGGCGCCCGCGAGCGAGAGCGTCAAGCGGCCGCCGAGCGAGGAGAGGTGAAAGCCCTGGAAGACGGTCTGGAAGGTGAACCACTCGGTCGCGAA
>JASHYG010000395.1 GCA_030043215.1 Gammaproteobacteria bacterium | reverse complement strand
CTGGACGAGCCCCGCATCCGAGGTGAGCATGCTCGTCGAGAAGTCCCGGCTCGCGACGCTCATGACGTTCACCTTGGTGATCGTCTCGATCGGCCACGGCCAGCGCCAGCCCCAGCCCTCGCTCCGCACCTCGACGAGACGGCCGAAGCGCTGGATGACGCCGCTCTCCGCCGCCCCGACCTGGAAAAAGCCGCTCGCGAGCCACAGCGCAACCAGAATCAGAGCGAGGGTTGGGATGAGCGTGCGGCTGCTTTCGGCGCCTGGACTCGCCGCGCGCAGCAGGGACTCGAGCTTGCGCTGCCAGCCCCGCACCCGCTCGTCCAGGTCAGCCCCGCCCTGACCGGGACGTCGGCCCCAGGGACTCTTGCTACCGCCCGATTGATTCCATGCCATAGGGTTCCGCGCGCCGCGCGCTCGAGGAATGCTTCCGCCCGATGAGGGATGTCAGGAAAGTTTGGCCGCGCTCGCGGAAACCGATGATTGTAGGTAGCCCTCGGCAGCGGTACAAGGCGCGTCGGTGCGCTGCATTTCGAGGATCTGGACGCCACGCGCCCGGGCGAGCGCCAGGAGCTCCGTCTCGGGCAGCTCCACGGCGAGGTCCATGGAGCCGTCCTCGAGCGAGCGCTCGCCGCGCACGGCCCCGCTCGAATAGAGACGGGAGCGAAGCGCCCCGGCGGCGGCGGGAATGCGCACCCGCGCCCACCGCGTGCCGCGCGCGAGGCGCTCGGCGATCGCCTGGCCGAGCAGGTCGAGTCCCGTGCGCTCGGCCGCCGAGATCCACACGGCCGAGGGTCGGGCCTCGGAGTCCCGCTCGATCCGCGCCGCGGTGTGCAGGCGATCGATCTTGTTGTACACCACGATCTGGGGAATGTCCGCGGCGCCGATCTCCGCGAGCACTCGGTTCACCTGGGCCATCTGCGCGTCGCGGCGCGGATGGCTCGCATCCACCACGTGCAGCAGCAGGGTGGCCTCGCGAGCCTCCGTCAGCGTCGACTGAAAGGCGGCCACGAGCTCGTGCGGCAGCTCGCGAATGAAGCCGACGGTGTCGGCCACGACGACGGATGTGCCCCCCGCGAGCCGCACACGGCGCACGGTCGGATCGAGCGTCGCAAACAGCTGATCGGCCACGTAGGCCTCGGCGCCCGTGAGCGCGTGAAAGAGGGTCGACTTACCGGCATTGGTATAGCCGACGAGAGTGACCGTCGGCACGGGAATCTCCGCGCGCAGCCGCCGGCCGGTATCGCGCTGCTGCCTCAGGCGCGCGAGGCGCTTCGTCAGCACCCGCACGCGCTGCGCGAGCAGCCGCCGGTCGGTCTCGAGCTGGGTCTCGCCGGGTCCCCGCAGGCCGATTCCGCCCTTCTGCCGCTCGAGGTGCGTCCACCCGCGGACCAGACGCGTCGCGAGGTGTTTGAGCTGGGCCAGCTCCACTTCGAGCTTGCCCTCGAAGCTGCGCGCCCGCTGCGCGAAGATGTCGAGTATGAGGCTGTTGCGGTCGAGCACGCGGCGGCCGACGTGCTTCTCGAGATTGCGCTCCTGGCTCGCGGAGAGCGCGTGGTCGACGAGGATCACGTCCGCCTCTTGTGCCTCGGCGACCTCCCGCAGCTCATCGGCCTTGCCGCTGCCGACGAAGAAACGCGGGTCCGGGCGCTCCCGTCCGCCGGTGATCGTCGCGACCGGCCGCGTCCCCGCCGACAGCGCGAGCTGCGTGAGCTCCTCGATGTCCTCGGGGTCGATCTGGGCGCCGAGGCCCAGGCGCACCAGGATCGCGCGGGTGGTCACTCCGCCGTCATTCCGGGGCAGGCTCGTCCGCCGCGGCAGCGCCGTCCTCGGCCTGCAGGCGCACATTGCGCGCCGGCACGACCGTGGAGATGGCGTGCTTGTAGACCATCTGACTCACACTGTTCTTCAGCAGCACGACGAATTGATCGAACGAGTCGATCTGGCCTTGCAGCTTGATGCCGTTCACGAGGTATATGGATACCGGCACGCGCTCTTTACGCAAGGCGTTCAGAAAGGGGTCTTGCAGCGACTGGCCTTTGGCCATCGGGTTCTCCTTATTCTAGCGACTTTTAGTTCTTCGGCGGACAATCGCAAACGCCCTTCCCATGGACTGCGATCCAGCAAGCTTCGTGCCTTGCCGCGCGCGGCAAGACGACCGTGCGAATTCTACCATGAGGAAGCGGGGCACGCCTAAGGGCCGGCAAGCTCGCGACGCAGTTCGCACTTCCACTGCTCGTACGCGCCCGGGGCGTCGGGGTCGATCCACCTCGTGGCGCGGTCGGACCGCAACCAGGTGAGCTGTCGCTTGGCGAGCTGGCGTGTCGCGGCGAGAGCCCGCTCGTGGGCCTCCTCGAGCCCGTACCGGCCCTCGAGATGGGCCCAGAGCTGCCGGTAGCCGACGGCGCGGAGGGCCGGATGCCGGGCCGTCAGATCCGGCCTCGCGCGCAGCCGCTCCACCTCGGCGAGAAACCCGCGCGCCATCATGCGGCCGAGCCGCTGCGCAATTCGCCGATGCAGCACGGCGCGGTCGGCCGGAGCGAGCGCATATCGCGGCAGGTTGGCAGCGAGAGGGCGGCGCGCGCGCTGCAGCTCGGAGAGCGGCCGGCCGGAGAGGTAGCACACCTCGAGCGCGCGCTGAATGCGCTGGGGATCGTTCGGATGGATGCGCGCCGCGGCGTCGGGGTCGAGACTCGCGAGCTCGGCGTGCAGGCGCGGCCACCCCTCCTGCGCCGCGCGCTCCTCGAGTGCGCGGCGCAGCTCGGCGGAGCCGCGGGGAAGATCGGCAATGCCCTCCGCGAGTGAGCGCAGATACAGCATGGTGCCGCCGACGAGCAGCGGGATGCGGCCGCGCGCCCGGATCTCCGCGATGAGCCGTCTGCAATCGGCGACGAACTGCCCTGCCGAGTACGACTCCGCGGGATCGAGAATGTCGATCAGGTGATGCGGGACGGCCGCGCGGAGCGCCGCGTCCGGCTTCGCGGTTCCGATGTCCATGCCGCGATAGACGAGCGCGGAATCGACGCTGACGATCTCGACGGGCAGCTCGGCGGCGAGCCGCGCCGCCCACTCGCTCTTGCCCGCCCCGGTCGGGCCGGTCAGCACGACGGCCTCAGCGCCCACGCAGGAAGAGCTGGTCGAGCTCCGGCAGCGTGAGACGCGTCCAGGTCGGACGGCCGTGATTGCATTGGTTCGCCCGGTCGGTCGCCTCCATCTGGCGCAGCAGGGCGTCCATCTCGGGTAACGTGAGACGCCGGTGCGCGTGAATGGCCGTACGGCACGCCAGCGTGCCGAGGAAGCGGTCGGCCGCTCCCTCGAGATGATGCGCGGCGACGCCGTGCTCCAAGTCGTGCAGCACGGCGCGCAGGACCTCGGCGACATCGCACCGGCCGAGCAGCGCCGGCACCCGGCGCACGACGAGACGGGCGGGCCCGAGCGCATCGATCTCGAAGCCCGCCCGCTCCCACTCGGAGCGCCGCTCGAGCAGGGCATCGAGATCGTGCGGCTTCACGTCGAGGACGAGCGGCTCGAGGAGATGCTGGGAGGGCGTATCGGCCGTGTCGTACTGCGCCTTGAGCTGCTCGTACAGCACCCGCTCGTGCGCCGCATGCATGTCGACCAGCACCAGGCCGTCAGCGCTCTGTGCGAGGATGTACACGCCGTGGAGCTGCGCGAGCGCGGTGCCGAGCGGCCGATCCGAAGCGCTTGCGGGAGCCGCATCCTCAACCGCCCCTGCGAGCGCCCAGGGGCTGCGCGCCGCCCAGTCCGCCGCGCCGGAGCCGGAGTGCCGCCCCGGTAGAGGAAACACGGATGGGGCCGAAGGCTGCGCGGCGGCGAGACTCTTGGGCAGCGCGGCGGCGAGACCCTTGGGCGGGGCGGCGGCCGGAGCCGAGGTGAGAGTCGGCCGCGTCGAGGCGAGCACACGCTCGAGCGCGCGCAGCACGAAATCGTGGACCTGCCGCGAGTCGCGGAAGCGCACTTCGAGCTTCGCAGGGTGAGCGTTCACATCGACGGTCCGGGGGTCGAGTGTCAGATAGAGAGCATAGGTGGGGTAGCGGCCGTGGTAGAGCACGTCCCGGTATGCGAGGCGGACGGCGTTCATGAGCAGCCGGTCGCGAACGCTGCGGCCGTTCACGAACCAGAACTGCTCGTCGGACTGCGCCCGCGAGGCGGTGGGCAATCCGATCCAGCCGCGGAGCGAGAGCGGTCCGGCCGTGTGATCCACGGGCAGCGCCCGTGCCAGAAACTCCTCGCCGAGGACGGCTCGTATCCGCGCCTCCGGTCCCTCGTC
>JASHYG010000394.1 GCA_030043215.1 Gammaproteobacteria bacterium | reverse complement strand
CGCGGCGGGTGCTGTATATTTCGTGTCATCCGGGCAGTCTGGCACGGGACGTAGGGATGCTGGTTCACGACCATGGCTTCGTGCTGCGGACGGCCGGGGTCCTGGATATGTTCCCTCACACCACCCACGTCGAGTCGCTTGCGCTGCTGACGCCCGGGGGGGAGTAGCGGGGAGACGGCACATGACCCTGGGGCCGCTCATGATCGATCTGGGAGGACCCCGGATCGAGGCGGAGGAGCTCGAGCTGCTACGGCATCCGCTCGTCGGCGGCGTCATTCTGTTCACTCGCAATTTCACCGATTCCGAGCAGCTCGCGGCGCTCGTGAGCGCGATTCACGCGGCGCGCAGCCCCCCGCTCATCGTCGCCGTCGACCACGAAGGCGGCCGTGTCCAGCGCTTCCGGGACCCGTTCTCGCCTCTGCCGTCCGCGCGGCGCATCGGCCACGCGCTCGACGTGGACGGCCGGGCGGGGCTTGCGCTCGCACGGCGCATGGGCTGGCTCATGGCCGCGGAGCTGCGCGCGCATGGCGTGGACATCTCCTTTGCGCCCTGCGTGGACCTCGACTACGGATTGAATGCGGCGATCGGCGACCGTGCGTTCCACGCGCGCGCCGACGCCGTCTCGCAGCTCGCCGTGGCTTACGTGCACGGCATGCGAGATGCCGGGATGGCGGCGACTGCCAAGCACTTCCCGGGCCACGGCGCGGTGCGCGCCGACACGCATCATGCCCTTGCCGTCGATCGGCGCGGGCTTGCCGATCTCACCGAGGATCTCACCCCCTACCGCCGCCTCATCGACAATGGCCTGCCCGGCGTCATGCTGGCCCACGTGCGGTATCCCGCCGTCGATGAGCGGCCGGCGAGCTCATCGAGCCGGTGGATCTCGGGAGTGCTGCGCGGTGAGATGCACTTCCAGGGCGCCGTCTTCTCGGACGATCTGTCGATGGCCGGCGCCGCCCCGGAGCGCGACATCGTCGCGCGCGCGGAGCGCGCTCTCGCCGCCGGGTGCGACATGCTGCTCGTGTGTAACGACCGCGCCGCCGTGGTGTCGCTGCTGGAGCGCCTGAGGGCCCAGCCGGAGCCCGCCTCGCAAGTGCGCATCGTCCGCATGCGCGGGCGCGACGGCAGGGCGTGGCGCGAGCTTCTCGACTCCGCCGAATGGAAGGAGGCCCGAGCCGCGATCGAGAGTCTCGCGGCGGCTCCGGCGCTCACGCTGCATCCGGGTGCGTCGTGATCGGCTGGTCGGTCGAGGATTGGCGCAAGATCCTGGATGCGGCGCCCGAGGGGATCGTGGTGTGCGCTGCGGCTGCGGGCCATCCGGTCGTCTACGCGAACGGCGCCTTCGCGCAGATGTGCGGCCGCCCGGCGGAGGCACTCCTCGGCGTCAATCTGCGCGTGCTGCAGGGCGAGGACCGCGACCAGGAGGGGCGTCAGCGGATCCGGGAGGCGCTCGAGCACGGCGAGCCCTGCCGCGCGGTCCTGCGGAACTATCGTCCCGACGGCGCGCAGTTCTGCAACGAGATGCTGCTGCAGCCCGTGCGTGACGGCGAGGGGCAGATCGCTCAATGGATCGGCTATCACCGGGACGCCGGCGAGCGGCTGCGCGCGGCGGAGCGGACGGGGCAGGGCCTGCCCGCGTGGATGCGAGAGGACCGGTTGACGGCGCTGCACTCGCGAGCCTACTTCGAGGAGATCCTGCGCCGCGACTGGCAGATCGCTCAGCGTGACTCGCGCGAGATCGGCCTCACTCTGTTCGACATCGACGACCTCGCCGCCTACAACGTCACGTTCGACAAGTCCGCAGGCGATGCCTGCATCCGCCGCGTGGCGCGCGCCATCAGCGGCGCGTACCGCCGCGGGAGCGATCTCGTCGGCCGATGGGACGGCGGCACGTTCGCCGTGCTCACGGCGGGCGAGGCGGCGGCGAATGCCCGCGAGTACGCGAAGCTCGTCGTGCAGCGCGTGCGCGACCTGCTGATCCACAACCCGCGCGCGGGCAATGGCTGCCGCTACGTGACGCTGAGCGCCGGCGTTGCGAGCCTGGTGCCCGCTCGCGATCTACCGCTCGATGCGCTCGTCGGCGCTTGCCTCGCGGCGCTGCAGCGCGCGAAGGCCATCGGCAAGAACAATCTCTGCGCGGCGGAAGCCCGCGACTTCAAGGGCTGAGATCCACACGGGGCGGCCGCTCGGCGCGCCGCTCCGGCGTGACGAGCGCGATCACGCCGAACGCCGGATGATCGAAGTAGTTGCGCTCGTCGAAGCGTACGCGGTGGCTGTCGTGGAGCGTGAACACCGTGCCCGGAGGCGCCTCGAGCCCGGGCGGCGGATCATCCATCGCGTAGTCGAGCAGCAAGGCGAGATGCAGGAACTCGCCGCGCTCGAGCGCCACCGAGCCCGTGAGTCCCTGCACGTCGATGCCGAGGCTCTGGATCGGGATCTCGATCGGCCTGTCCCAGGGGCTCGCGGTCTGGGACCACTCGACGTGGGCGACGGGGACGTACCGGCCGCTCGAGCGCAGCCG